>JBFILF010000213.1:0-8954 GCA_041599835.1 Pirellulaceae bacterium | reverse complement strand
GCGGTCGACATGTCGTGTCACTCGTCGTGGAATTGCGGTTCTTTGCCTTCATAGGCGCGATACAAGTCGTAGATCGCATTCTTCAGCGTTTCGGCAGTGTTTGGCGCGGCATCCTGCTTACATTTCATGGCTGCCACCAACACGGCATGCGCGGCCGCCAACTGTTGCGCGTAATTTTCGTTATCGGACTTGATTCGCTGAGTTAAAAAGTACTGGGCGATGATGTGTTGCGTGTTGGTCGCATGGCTTTCCTTGGTCGCCACCCATCGCGTCACTTGATTGACGGCTGTGGCCGTGGGCGGTGCTTCGGCAAATTGATCGGCCATCTCGTTGATACTGGCAATGGCCTTGGCAATCGTTCGAGTGTCCTCCAACATCTGCTCGAACCGCATCTGATCACCGTAAATGCCGCAAGGCACTTCGCAATGAGGGATGGCGGTAACGGGTGAAACCGCAGTCGTTTCAACAGCGGCCAGTGGGCTTCCCATTCCGGAAATGACGATCACTGCGACCCAAAATCTCATCGCGCGTTGCATGTTGTTTCTCCTGGAAAATTGGTTTTCGATCGTGAATTGACGTTTAACTATGACCGATTCGCGAGCGTAATTAAACCGGCAATTGGGTGAGTCGGCCGAAATTGCCGTCCCGACTGCAGCCGGGGTTCAATGCGGACGATGACCGGAACGCCTGCCGACGGCGCAATGGTTTACGTTACCGTCGCCGGACAAATATCACAATTCCCGGTCGACCCGTTCCAGAAGTCGATCGGTAATACGCCGCCGACCTTGATAAGGTGACGTAGTTGGCGGTGTGCCCGGAATCACCTCCGCCAAAACCGTCGTTCCATTCGAGCATGGCGCGAAGCATGCATTTTCACTGATTTCAAAAACTGGCAGCATGCTATTTAAGCTTTACGGATTGCGTAGTCCTTGCCTTTTGCGCGGTGCCAATTTGCAAAAATAAACTTATTAAATGAGTCAGAATGGATAATCACTTTCGATTCGTCACACAATATTGAACGAACACTGCAGGTCTTCCGATCAAATGAATGATAACGGTGTCCAACAATTCAGTGCTTCGCCGCGCGGCGACGGCCGGAATACTGCATTTTTCCGGTGCTAACAGGAGAAACGATGATGTTGCGTTTCAAACGCCTTGTCGCGATTGTTTTTGTCGCGAGTCTCTTTCAAGTTCCCATAGTTGCGCAAGACTATTCGACTGCCGCGCAACAATGGGAGGTGCCAGTTGTGTCTGGCCAATCGATGGCGGGGGCGACGACCCCCGCGAGTTACGGAACCTCGAACTATTTCGATGAATCTGATGCCACGGCCAGTTGCGGCGATGTTTATTCCGGGACCAGCGCCGGTGGCTGCGCCGGCGAATGCGGAGGCGGGGTCTCGGCCAGATCGTGCGGCCTGGCAGGTCGATGCGGTAACGGTTGCTGTCAGCGGTACATCAGTCTCTATGGCGGCTGGGTTCGCGTGGATGAATACCGCGGCGTTATCGTCGATCCGAATCCACGGCCACCGATCGCGACTGACCGCGAAGTCGAATTTTTTGAAGGCTGGACCGCCGGCATCGCCGCCGGGCGTCAGTTCCGTAATCGACTGCGTGGCGAAGTCGAGTTTTCGTACCGCAATAACCAGGCAGAAAATTACTGGAACGCGCAAACTCAAAACGGCGTGATCATCGGACAAGTCAATTCTGACTTGCGCGGGCCGTTACAACTGTTTACAGGCATGGCTAACCTTTATCGCGATTTTCCGGGGGCAAGCCTGGGCATCTTGACGCCGTACGTCGGGGGCGGGATAGGCTTTGCCATTGCCGATGGCGAATTTGAAACACCGATGGGAAGCGAGTTTTTTATCGACGACACAGCGCTGGCCTTCCAGGGCATCGCCGGCGTCACGGCCGACTTGGGGAACCGCGCCGAATTCTTTACCGAATATCGCTATCTGGGCACCGATGACCTGGAATTCAGCGACGGTGGTGGCCCAGCGGTAATTGGCACGTTTCATTATGATTCCAACAACATCGTGTTCGGTGTTCGCATCAAACGCTAACCGATTAAACTGATTGAAATTCCTTAGTCTGGACTCTTGCACAGCGCCCGACCATGGCGGTCGGGCGTTGGCTTTTTGCAATGTGTCCGTCCATTGTCTAGCGTAAAGGCGCCTTGGCTATGGTCCGCTGAAGTTCGGCAACTTCAACTTCGACTTCAACAGAGCCGCAACACGTTAGGGAGCGAGCGCGATTGTCAGGTGCGAGCACGATTCATCCACCCTCCCTCACGGTCGGGGCTCCGTTTCGCGCGCCCGAATCATAGCAACTTGCTGGTCGTTTCCGTTTCACGCGAACCGCATCGTGCCCCGGCATGGCCGGTTCATTCTTGTTCGTCGTCATCGTTTTGTTGCAGTTCGGGGTAGTCGGCCAGCACTTGGGCGGGCACCTCGTCACCCCGTTTGAGCGCCTGCTCAACCCGATAGCGGTGTTCGAAGTTCGTTCCGAGACCACCGATTGCCGCCAGTTTTTCCTGGTCGCCGCGCTGAGTGAGTTCGTCGCGCAGCCGCTGCCACTCTGCAAACGTCAATTGCCAGGCCTGCGGCGCTCCGCTTTCCGCAGAGCCGGGGGAGGGAATCGATGTGGCACTAAGTTGCTTATCGATTTGCGCCTGCGCCTGGTCGACGGCCAGCTGCAACGATGCAATTTCTTCCCCCCGATGGTACCACCAGCGCGTGCTCCAGATGCGGTGCAATCGCCAGCCGCGACCGCGGAGGATCTGCGCCCGCCAAACGTCCCGCAGCCGCGCGGTTCGGTCGCTATGGTACGAAGCTCCGTCACATTCGATACCCAAGATGTAACCGTTGACAGGATCGCGGGCGACAACTCCGAGATCGATGCGAAAGCCTGAATCGCCGATTTGACCGTGTACGGTAAGTCCAGCATTTTCCAACACTTGGCGGACGTCATCCTCAAACGGCGATTCCGAATCACCCGTGGTCATCACGGTGGAAGCTTGACCGGCGCGATCGAGCACCTGGTCCATCCGTTGCCGGTCACCCTCGGAAACGCCCTGTGCGTAAGCCAGGTACAGCTGCAAATATCCGGCCGGGGTCAACTGGCTGCCGGGCGCGAAGCCGGCGGCCAAAGCCGTTGAAATCTCTTCGATCGGCATGCTGCCCACGATGATTACTTGACGTTTAGCGCGGGTGACCGCGACGTTCAGCCGCCGTTCCCCGCCGACTGCGCCCACGGGACCAAACCGCCGATAAAAACGACCATCGCCGTCCCGTCCAAACGTCGTGCTAAAGATCATGACTTCCCGTTCGTCACCTTGCACATTCTCCAGATTCTTCACAAAGAACCCCACGTCCTGGTCGTCTTCCTCGCGCGCGACCTCTTGCCGGTACCGCACTTCGAATGCGCGATCGTTGTGGCAGGTTTCTTCCAGCAAGTCTTCGATCAATTCGCATTGCGGCCGGTTAAACGTGACAACGCCAATGGTGGGGCATGGTTGATTGGACGACCAGAATGTTTTGAGAATCTCCACGACTTGACGCGCTTCATCCGGGTTGGTGCGAACTTTCGATTGATACGTACCTTGGACGTCGTAATAGCGGATAGGGCGGTTGCCGTTGACGGAACTGACCGGGGCCGGCGGCGCCTCCAGTCGCCCGTTGTAAAAAGCCCGATTGCTGAATTCAATGAGTGCCGGGTGCCTGCTGCGGTAATGCACGCACAAATATCGTTCGGGGAGATTGCCGATGGCGGCGCCCAACAAATCCTCAACTTGCAGCAAGTACTCCGTGCTCAGCCGTTGAAGTTTCTGGTCGCGCGACACCAGTTGGTCGGTGGCTTCCTGTTCCATGTCGTCGTCGTCCCACTGGTCATCCCAACTGGATTGGAAAAAGTCAGTGGGCGGCAATTGTTTTTCGTCTCCAGACACGACCACCGATTTGCCGCGAAAGATCGCCGGCAGCGCGTGCTCGACCGGACATTGTGATGCCTCGTCGAAAATGACCAGGTCGAACAGCCCGGGCTCTAGCGGGAAAATCTCGGCGGCTGTGGCCGGATTCACCAGCCAGCAGGGACGCATGGTCAGTAGTCCCTCTGACAAGCTTAATGCGATGGCTTCGCGCAGCCGTTTGGCATCGCCCCGACGTCCCCGCCGCATTTGAAACATCCGCTTCCAATCGCCGGAGCGCGGCGCCAACTCAACTTGCCGCTGAAACCATTTGGCCAGAATCGTCTCCGCTTCGAGGTCCCGTTTTTGTGTCAACCATCGCTGTAACTTGGTCACTTTTTGAGCATGCAAGCCTGGCGTTACCGTCACCAAAATCGGATGCGCGCGATGGCACTCGCCTTGCCAGGCCAGTGACGCCGAGTAGTCGACCAGTGCGATCCACCAGCGTCCATAATTATTGTCGAGCAGATTTTGCGGCCGCGCCGGAACCTGTTCGCCCTGGCTCAGGAGCCGTTCATACTCCTCCAGCGCCGCCACCAATTCGCCCAGCGGCGCCGCCATTTGGTTTCGCGACAAGTCCCAGGCGATCAACGATGAAATCTGCCCCACGCCCACCATGACATCATCCAACCAAGGCGAAATCGAGTCGCCGGAACACACAAGTTTTGTCGGATGCGCAAGAGCGTCGGCCGACAGCAACGGATCGAACGCGCCGAATGCTTCGATGGTGGCCTGGGCCAGCGGCAATCGCGCAACGGACTGCTCCAACTTGGCGATAAATTCGCTGACGACATTTGGCTGCGCGTCGCGCGTCCACGCGTCGAAGAATTCGTTAAACGCGGCGAGCACCGTTTGTTGCCGGCACAACCACTGGGCCGATTGAAATGCCTGCAGGGCCGCAGCGGGGTACCGGGTTTGAGCCGCTTGGTCGTTGGCTGGGTTCAGGTGGGGCAGCAGCGATTGATTCAGCGACGCTAACCGTTGGCGAAGTTCGCGAGCTTCTTCATAATCGACAATTTGCCGCGCCAGATCCCACACGACATCGTCGGTGGCGGTGTGGTCGAATTCGCGGATAACCTTTCGCGCCCGTCGAAATCCCAGACTCAAAAATCGCCACCAACGCCCCTCGGCTGCTAAGGCCGTTCTGGCATGTCGAAACAGTGTTCGTAATTTTGTGCCCGTCAATGATTGCAACCGGACATGCCACGTCGCGTCCAGCGGCTGCGCCAAAACCTGCTGAGCCAGCGCCACCGCCGATTCGCATTGCGCCTGCTTTGCCGACCATGATTCGGCCGGAATCTCGCGAAGCAAAGTTACCCAGCCGCGCAACAGCTGTGCATTTACCGACGCGGGTTGGTCCGCTACCGGACGCAAAACGTCAATCGCCTTGCTCACAATCTCGCCAAATTGATCCAGTTGGCCGCTGATTTCGATTCCGCGACCCGCTGCCGCCACCTGTGCGCTGTGTTGCGAGTCCAATGCTCGCAGTCGCTCGACAACCGCGGCCACGTCGGATGTCAAACTGGCGGTTACCTGCAATTGCGGTTGACGATACCGCCACGGATTTGTCAGTGGTTTTCCCGTCGCGAACAGCCGGCCGGCTTGTCCAATATCTCCGCGCAACGTTTCCAACTGTGACGCCGACAAACCGGCCGCAACGGACTGAATGGACGGCAGGGGACGCACGGTGGGAAACTCGGCGTACGTCGTGCCTTCCATCGTTTTCAATTGGTGATATGCCAGACCGATTCCATCCTGGCGCTGGTGCAGGGCGCGCGCGTAGTCGTCCAACTCGTCTTCCAGCGAGCTGATTTCGCGAGCCAGCTGTTCGCGTTGCGCTGGGAGTTTTGGTGCAAGGGCCCTGGGCAGCGATTCAACCTGGTTGCGGATGGCCCGAAACACAGGCAGCCGACCGCGGTTGGAGTCGGTCACTTCCAGACACAAACTGTCCAGACCCACCTGTTTCAGCTTCTCATAAACGACGCGTGTCGCCGCGTATTTCTGGCAAACCATCAACACGGTCCGCCCATGCGCCAGCGCGTCGGCGATAATGTTGACAATCGTCTGTGACTTGCCTGTCCCCGGAGGCCCGTGCACGACCACACCGGGTTCAGTTCGAGCTTGCCAGATCACGCGTTCCTGCGAAAAGTCGGCGTCGAAGACCTGGAATCGATCCGCTTCGGGAGGCCGCGGCAACTGATCGGGACGCGAAAGCGGCTGGCCCGAAACAAATCCGGCGGCGACGCCGTCGATGGACTGTAGTCCCTGCAGGTGTTCCATATCAGCCAGGATTGCTTCGTTTTGCCATCGGTAAACGCCTAACACGGCCGAGTTAAACAAGCGCGGGCTGTGTTGCGGATTGAGCAGTTTGGCGTTGGGCACAGGTTCCAGCGCGGCGTCGCACTGGATGTTCGGCGGGTCGCGAAACTGGCCGGCCAGCGCTTGTAAATTGGCAGGCAAATCAGACCAGCTCAACGTGTCCAGTTGGTCCTCGTCCGGCGCGTTCAATTGCAAATTCAATTGCCGGCTCACCCAGCCGGCCATGGCCCGATTGAATTTGGCCGGGCCCGCCTCGGCATCTCGGCCGATGAGCACGCGGCCCTCCTGGCGAAGATCGGGCTGAACCGAAATCGGCCACAAAAAAACCGGCGCGAGAATCCATTGGTCAGCGTCATTTACCAGGTAGAGCAACGGGTAACCCAGCCACAGCGAATGCACGCCGGTTTCCCGTTTGATCAAATCGGCGGTACGACGCATGCGACGGTCGAGCGAATCGTAGATGGCGCGGTGTTCACGCACGCGGCGTTCCTCTGGCGACTCGGTGCGGCGTTCGTCCGATTGGTTTGGGGGTGGTTCGCTATGGCTGCATCGCAACTGCAATTTGAGCGGCACCGCCGGCTGGCCGTCGACAACGCTTTGCAATACCCGTCGGCTGAGGCCTGGTTCAACCGACTCCAGCCGAAACGCGTCCAGCAATCGTCCGGTCCGCGATACCGTGGCCTTGAGCAGCGAGCTCCGATTGACCGCGGCCAACAGCCGTTTGTGAAAATGATCGACAACGGGTCGATGTTGAGTCATGAACTTCAGTCAGTTTGAAAATGGGCGCCGCTGACTCAGCGGGGGCTCTTGTCGTGGTTCGCGTCCGGCTGATCTGGCGGGAGGCTTGACGTTTTTGGAAAATTTGGGATGGCGATCGATTGCACTTCGACCGAAAATCGCTGGCGGTTTTTTTCCCACCAGTTGCGCCACCATTGCCCGTCGTGCGATCGATCATATTGGACTTGCGTTAACGGTCCCAAACCGAAATAGCCTACGCCGTATATCGTCTTGGGCGAGTCGTCTGCTTTGATGAGTCCGATCATGATGGGGATGACGCGGGCATCGCCAAATTCAGCTACCGCCGTGGCGAGGTGGTCGATTTGGGGGTCAAGCGTGCCCGACCGACCGGATCGGTTTAAGATCTCGACCAAATGCCGGAATGCAAACTCGCGGCGGGAAACGGCCAGCAGCCGAATTGCCTCATGCCGCACATAATGGTTGGTCGAATCGGTTAGCGGAATTATCTTTTGTTGTAGGAACGCGTCGCTCAGCGGCAGCGTCCGGAGCAGTCTGCCGGCGGCGCGGATCGTGTCTCTGGGCAGGGCATCGTTCGAAGGGCTATCGACAATTTGCTGCATGAACACGTCCGATTGCCGCATCACCTCCACTAATAATTCGCGCCATGTTTCGTCGCCCGCCAGCGCCGCTGTGGCTGGATATCTTTTCAAACTTCGATCGATGCGGATCGTTTCCGCAAACTCGACCAGGCGTTTCATTTCGCGCATGTCCGAGCGGCGGGTGGCCTGCTGCAGAGAATTGAGCCAGCCGCGAAATCCTTCCGCGACAATTTGGCTGGCCGATTTGTCTCGAGCCGCGTTAAACCAGTTGATATACGCGGCAAAATCCAAGGCGGGGTCAAACAGTGCCGACCGCCGCACGTGCGCAATCGCGCGGTTTTGCACCTTTAGCGAGCGGTCGGTCATCCCCAGATGCAGCAGCCAGTGGCTTAGCGGATACGTCGAGTTGGTCGTCGTATTGAGAAACATCAGTTTGTCGCCATCCGTACTCAGAGCGTTCCACCTGGCTGCAATCAATTCCCACGCGCGTCGCGGGTCCTGCAGGTGCAGTGTTTCGGCCAGCGCCAGGGCACTGCGCCATGATTTGTGATCCGCCAACAGACGCTGCAAATCCTCAAACGTCGGGACCGCCGGCGCTTCCTGTTGGATCAGCGGAGCTTGCGGTGCAGGGGGATCCTGCACGGTAAAACATTGGGCCGACGTGGCGGCCAGCCATCCCAGCAACAGGTTTCGGAAAACAGCGGTCATGGATAGATACGAGTGGCGATGATGCAAACTTGATCGAATTATCCAACAATTCATCGGTTTGAACAGGAATAGTTGTCCGAGGAAAATCGCCTGCGGCGACTTTATTCCTGTTCGGAATCCCCATATTCTGGTGCCTGCGATGTCCGTTCCCAGAGCTGCGTGATTTCAGTGGGAGTTTTCAAGATGCTTGCCGGTCGCGTATGGATGTTCGTTTTTCTCGGATTGACATTTGTTTCACAATCGGTGGCGCAGCGTCCCGATCCCAATTCGCCGCGGTACAAAGCAGTGCAGGCGATTCGAGGCTTCGTGGAAAACGATCAAGCAACGGCGGAAGATTTTGCCATTCAGCACATGGTGGCAACGGCAATGCAAGGCGACGCGCGATTCGAGACGCTACAACAACTGTCAGCGATTAAAAAGGCGCTGGGTGGCCACGCAGTAGATACGGTCGAGGTTCGAGGTCCGTACGATATCGAAATCGGTTTTTCCGATTCGATGAATCTCAAAGTCAAACTCCAGTCCAATCCGCCGCACAAGATTAAAACCATCAATCTCGATGTCGAAAATCAGCCGGCTAGCTCATTTCCAGAACTGACTTGGGAGAATCTGGATGAACGACTCGCGCG
>JBFILF010000212.1:0-8971 GCA_041599835.1 Pirellulaceae bacterium | reverse complement strand
TATTGAAAAAGAATGACGAGTGACGAGTGACGAGTAATGAGTGAGGGCTAACGGATACCAGAATTCGCCAGCCGCGGTCGGCCGCGATTTCACGCCGCTGTTGATCGGGCTCGGGATCGCCATTGATGTAACACTGCGAATTCAACTCACGATACCGGCAATGATTCAAATGATGTCGTTGATCACGTGGCCGTGCACATCGGTCAGTCGCCGGTCGATGCTATTATGGCGAACGGTCAATCGCGTGTGATCGACACCGAGCAAATGCAACAGCGTGGCATGCACGTCATAACAGTACGTCGGCTGATCGGGATCCGCGCTTTTCCATGACCACTCGTCAGACGGTCCATATGTAACGCCGCCGCGAATCCCTCCGCCGGCCAACCAGTTGGTAAACGTCGCCGGGTTGTGGTCGCGGCCCAATGTGCCTTGGCTGCACGGCATGCGGCCGAACTCGGTTGTCCAGTGCACGATCGTGTCGTCCAGCAATCCCCGCTGTTTCAGGTCGATCAGCAGCGCCGCGGCGCCGCGCGACATGCCCCGGGCCAAGGGCCAATGATCGCGGCCAAGGTCTTCGTGAGAATCCCAATTCCGCCGCGGATGGCCGTTATCGGCACCGGACCAGATTTGCACAAAACGCACGCCGCGCTCGATTAGCCGTCGTCCGATCAAACAATTCAAACCGAATAAACGTGTCTCTTCGCCCTCATTCATGGGCCCGTCCCAGGATGTATTGGGCGCTTCGACTCCGTATAGCTGCCGGATCGATGCCGGTTCGTCGGAAATATCCAATACGTCCGTGGCTGACAATTGCATCCGCGCTGCCAGTTCGTAGGATTTGATCCGCGACAACAAGCGGGAATCCCCGGCATGCGACTCGAGGTGCATTCGATTGAGTTGTTCCAGCGCCTCCAGCGAGGCCCGCTGACTTTTATCGGAAATGAAATTTGCCGTTGGCGGCGGATACAAATCGTTGATGGGTGATTCATGCGACGGCCGAATCATTGTGCCGCTGTGCGAGGCGGGCAAAAATCCAGCGCCCCAGTTTTTGGGCCCGTTTGGGGCAAATCCGCGAGAATCCGGCAATACCACAAACGTCGGCAAGTTTTCGTTCTGGGATCCTAAACCATACGAGACCCACGAACCCGCCGCCGGAAATCCCGGCAGGATAAATCCGGTGGCCTGCATGAATGTCGCCGGTCCGTGCACGTTTGACTTGGACACCATGTTGTGAATAAACGCCATATCGTCCACACAGCGGCCCAGCGGCGCGACACAATCGTTGATCCATTTCCCACATTGGCCGTACTGCCGCCATGGCCACGGCGATTTCATGAATTTGCCGGGCTTGGATTGAAACAGCTCGACTTTGTCATTTTCCGACCACTGTTCACCATGCCGCTGATCCAGTTGGGGTTTGTAATCGAACGTGTCACATTGGCTGGCCGCGCCCGACATGAACAATTGAATCACCCGCTTGGCCTTCGGCGGGTGGTGCAGCTGCTGCCCGCCCTGAACGTGCGGGATGCCAAGAAATTCGGCCGCCGCACCATCGCCCAACAACATCGTCGTCAACGCGATCGACGACAGGCTGCCCGACTGAAGCAAAAAATTGCGGCGATGAATGTGGGTTGGTGGTATCGTCATACCGGGTCAGTGGGAATCTAATCGACAAACATAAATTCGTTGCTATTGAATAAAATTCTGCACACGTTCGCCAGCGAATGTTCTCGGGCAACCGTGACCAAAAGATGTCGTTCGGTATCGTCGGGCTCGCGACCCAGCACGCGCCGAAACGCCATCACGACTTGCTGATCGACGTCCGGCTGAGCCTGGCGAATCTCCTCACCTAGCTGGTGGGCCATGTGCACGGTGAACCGATTGTTGAGCATCGTCAGTGCTTGCAAGGCCGTGTGGGTTTCATTGCGCCGGTCTACGATCTGCGACGGATCGGCACAATCCAACGACTGAAAGAAGGGATCGGGGACGCTGCGTACGATAAATCGATAAATGGACCGGCGATGAGCCATCGGGTCTGCCGGGTCATAGCTCAGGTAGTCATAGTGGGGCGAGTGATCATCTTTCAAGCCAAACGCCCGAAACCCGGGCCCGTACATCGTGGGGTCCAGCTGGCCCGCCACCGCCAGGATCGTGTCACGAATTTGTTCGGCATCCAGCCGGCGACGATTCATCCGCCACAGATACTGATTGCCGGAGTCCCGTTGGGCAAACTCCGGGTTGTGATGAGACCATTGGCGGTACGTGGCACTGCTGACGATCATTCGGTGCAATTGTTTCAGCGACTGACCACCGTCGCGAAACCGCACCGCCAGGTAATCCAGCAATTCGGGGTGCGAGGGTGGGGCTCCCATCCGACCGAAATCATTGGCCGTTGCCACCAAACCACGACCAAAATGATGTTGCCATACCCGATTTACAATCGATCGCCACGTCAACGGGTTGTCGCGGTCCGTGATCCAATTGGCCAGCGCCAGGCGGCGGTCGCCTTCGCCATGGCCGGCAGGCAAGTCGAAATGATGTTGCAAGTCTGGCAACGACTCGAGGGCTGACGGCGATACGGGCCCCAACTGCGTCAGCGGCAAAGATTCATCACCGCGCTGCAACAGAAAAATTTGCCGAGGCGCGCCTCCGGTCGGCACAAAATTGCCGCTACGATCGAAATCGGTCGCCGCCGCAAACACTTTTCGCTGAGCAGCCAGTGAATCCAACTTTAATTCCAACTCCTGCAAACGGTCCCGCCGCTTAGTTAAACGCTGCCGGTCAAGCCGTGGAATTTCGGCCCGCAATGCCACGGCCTGCCCCGACAATTCAACGCGGCGCCGCCACAAGTCGGCCCGCTCTTGCAAAGACTGCGTAAACGCTAGTGCCGCGTCGCCGCCGATCAGCGTGTGCCGGCTGGTCTTGCCATCGTTCAGGTAACGAGTGTGCCATCGACCGGCATCAATAGAATCGCTGGCCGCAACGGTGGCTCGTTGCACAATATTTTCGCCCCGATTAAACAGTTGCACTTCCGAAAGCGCCAATGCGTATCGATCGTCACTTGGTGAACGCGTGGCTAGACGCGTACCCACAATCCGCAGTTCCCGGAACCGGTGTTTGCGATCAACGCCCAGCACGACTGGGCGATCGCCGGGATTGGGAAAATCGGCAGCGGCAAAATCGGCGACGGTAGTCACAGCGTCGACTTCGTCGATCAACTCGACGCGCCACCGCAACGGGAATGCAAACCCGGGCGTGTCGGGAAAATCCACCGGCCGCGCCGGGTGCACTACGATAAAGTCGATCTGTTGCGCGATGGGAAAGCGTAGGGCAACCCAGCGTGCCTCATCGGGCCCACCGGCAAATTGGCTGTGGAAACCATTTGTATTTTGATCCGGTGTTTTCGAGTCGCGATCAATTGCCGGCGGCAGCTCAGTCAGCCGCTGATCGATTTCCTCCATTGCCGACTGCACCGGCAGCAACCGCGGATTCAGTTTTTCCGCGATGGCTGATTCGATCGCCTGAATTTCCTGCTCGAGATCACTGATTTGCCGCTGCAGTTGTTTGACTTGAGGCTGCAGGGCAGGGGGCGGTGGAATCGTGCGGTCCGCGCGATCGATCGCGGCAAACACGGCTTGCATCCCGTAATAGTCCTTCTGCGAAACCGGGTCGAACTTGTGATCATGGCAGCGAGCGCATTGCACCGTCGTGCTGACGAACGAGTTCATTACGGTGGATACCATGTCGTCGCGATCGACGTTGCGAATCCGCCGCTTCTCCAGCGTGTCGTTGGCGACTTCGATGTGGCCCACCCAGTCAAAGGGGCCTGCCACCAGCATCCCGGTGGCGATGACCGCATCGGCATCATCCGGATAGAGCATGTCTCCGGCAATCTGCTCCCGTACAAAATCCGTATAATTTTTGTCACGGTTCAAACTGCGAATCAGCCAATCCCGATAGGGCCAGGCGTTGGGACGTAGTTTGTCTTTGTCAAATCCGTGCGTGTCGCCGTAATGCACAAGATCCAGCCAGTGTCGCGCCCATCGCTCACCGTAATGGGCGCTGTCCAACAATTCGTCCACCAGTCGGTCGTAGGCGTCACTCCGCGGATCATTCACAAATGATTCAATCTGGTCGGACGTAGGTGGCAAACCGATCAAATCATAATACAGCCGTCGAATCAACGTGCGACGCTTGGCCGGCGGTGACGGGCCCAGCCCATTTTGGCGCAGCCGACGCAAGACAAACACGTCAATTTCATTGTCCATCCATGATGCGTCCGCTGGTTCCAATTCCGGCAGGGCCGGTGCCACGATCGGCTGCAACGACCACCAATCCGCGTCAATCATTGGCGCGTGTTTGATTTGAACGTCGTCGGGCCATTTGGCGCCGCCGGCAATCCAATCGCGAATTCTTGCAATTTCTTGTCGAGCCAGGGGCGGACGATCTTTGGGCATTTCCGCCCGCCCCGATGCGTCCGGCGTAATCAGTTCCAGCAAATAGCTCGCGTCGGGCGACTCGACCTGGACGATGTCGTCAAGTCGCGCGGTGGCGGCGCTTTCAAATGAAAGATCGCCTTCGGCCAGGTCACCGTGATGACACCGGACGCAATGTTGTTTCAGAATCGGAGCGATCTCGTTCTGGAACGACGGTTTCGGTTCCTGGGCTGCCGTCGTCGTCACCACGGCACAAAGCACCGTGGCCAAGCCGACAGGCAAACTCGCACAACAAATTTTTTTCCACTGTGGTGCCATCACCGCCAAATTCGATTGCGGGGTGTCTGTCGCTGCGAACCAAATGTCAGCTACGATTATATCTGCTGCGGCGAGTCATGTATTCTCCATGCGCCCGGTACGAGACCTCCGTCCTGTCTCAGTGGCGGCGACGCCGGCTTCTTGTCTTAACGGCCGGATTTTTGAGGAATTTTGGTCGGGGGCGCGCTCGGGACGAAAATTTGGACAGGCACATCCGCGCCGGCATTATCTGCCCAACAACGAAACACCCCGCCGGTGACATGCGTTACCGACGGGGCCAGGATGGGTGTTGGAACCGCGCGACATCCTATCGCACGCGTCCAATTTGTTTCGGGTGATTCCTTCAACCCGACTTGAGCGCGAATTATGTTACGAGCGCCTTCTCGGTCAGGTGCTGCGCAATTTCACTCACTAATGTTTTTGGGTTGATCGGCTTGGTAAACCAGCGGTCGACGCCCGCGCCGGTAATCTTGACCTTCGATTCGTGTTGGCCGGTTACGGCAAATATCGACAGACCCGCAAACTTCGGATCGGCTCGCACTTGCTTTACAAATGAAACGCCGTTCAGCCGAGGCATCATCATATCCACCAGGACCACATCGGGCCGCGAGTGCAACGACAAGTAATCCAAGGCGTCCTGCCCGTCGTTGGCTGTGATCACTTCAAAACCACTCAGTTCCAGGTAACCGCCCAATAGCTGGCGTTCACAGGCGCTGTCCTCAACCAGCAAGGCCTGTACGGGATCATTAATGTAAAATCCCGTCCCCTCGAGAATATTGTTGGCTTCGGATTCCAACGAACGCAACTCCCGGTACAAATCATTGATGATCTGCTGGGAATCCTTGTTGTTTTGTGCATCAAACGATTCATGCAGTTGATTCAGTGCAATTGCCGCACCGTCCAACCGATCGCGAATCACATGGAACAGCTCGCTCAAGCGGCGATTTGATTCAATCTGGTCCGGCGTAAACTCGATTCCCTTGTTGGATGAACATTTTTCAAATGCGCATTCGTGCCGCAAAACCGGAACGTCTGCCGGAGCATCGATGCCCAAGCGAGCTTTGCCGCCCTGAATTCGCAACACCTCAACCGAAATGCCCAGCGACGGAAACAATATCTTTTCTGATTGACGACGTGTTAGAACGAGCATGAATGATTCCCGATAAAGAAAAGTTAACAAAAGAAAAAGAAAAGAAGTGTAGCTCCGATCGATCGAAAAATGATTGGAAATTCGGAGGGAGGATCTGAACGAACAACTGCCCCAGGCGATGTCGGAACTTGATCAGGCCATCATTTTGCAACGAATCAAATTGCAGCGACAAGATCAAACAGAAATTGTTGTCGACAAGCGGCCAAAATGCCGTCGATAGATCTGCTAGCAAAAGCGGAATTGCAAGCCCTCAAACCGCAAGAGTTTTTGCGCCTGGAGAATCGGCAGTTTGCCAAGTACATCGAGAGATTGTCGGTGGCGGGACGCTGAGGAAGCGAAATCAATTGTTGATATCCGGCAAATTCAAAATGACCGCAATATTTGCCGTGGAGACATCGGCCAGTCAATTCATTCGTTCCACAATTCGGCGGCCGTATATCCCGAGCCGGGCATCTCCCAAAACTTGCCATCGATGATGCGGTAATGTTCATCGAGCGCAGCAATCGCCTGCATGTCTTCGCTATCCAGCACGATGTTGGCTGCCGCAAAATTTTGTTCCAAATGTTGTTGGCTGGCGGATTTGGGAATGACTATCGTGCCGCGATTAATGGCCCAAGCGATCAATACCTGTGCCGGCGTGATTCGGTATTTTTCCGCAATCTCCGTAATTCGAATGTTTTCCAACAACACCGGGTCGCCGGTTTTTCGCAACCGCTCAGGTCGGTCAGCCGAGCCGAGCGGTGAGTATGCCGTCATCAGCATGTTTTGCTGAAGGCAATATTCCAACAGTTCATTTTGCTGCAGCAGCGGATGCGATTCGACTTGATCCATGGCCGGTTTCACGGTGCCGCCATCAATCAACTGTTGAATTTTTTGGCGACTGAAGTTGGACACGCCGAGATTGCGACACAGTCCCTCCCGCAAACAGTCCTCCATGGCGGACCAGGTACTTTCCAGCGGCACCTCCTCCAGGCTGACAAAATCATCGCCGCTTTCAGGCAATTCCTGGCCGTGCCGCAGGGCGACCGGCCAGTGCATCAAATAAAGATCGAGGTAATCGAGTTGCAAATCGGTTAAGGTTCGTTGCAATGCCGGTTTGACATGTTCGGGGCGATGACAGTCATTCCATAATTTTGACGTGACCCAGAGGTCGTCGCGCTGCACCATTCCCGAACGGCAACTGTCGGACAGGGCCCGGCCGACATCCGATTCGTTGGCGTATATCCGCGCGCAATCAAAATGGCGATAACCGACGGAAATGGCCGTGGTGACTGCTTGGTATGCATCCTCGCCAACCAGTTTCCAGGTTCCCAGCCCCAATGCGGGAATGCGCTGTTCCCTGCCGATAGCAAACGTTTTCAATGTGCCGGCCTCATCACTACTAAGTGGTCGTTTTGAAAAATCCAGATCCTAACTGTAAATGCCTGCTCCATCAGCGAGAAGGTGGTCAGTCGGTCCTCCAATACCCTCTCGCCGAGGATGAGGGAAAGCTGCCATAATTGACGCTTCGTTGACCGGAAACAGAAATGCCAGTCCAGGAGCAGCTTGATGAAGTTTTTATTGTTAATCGCCCTCGCTACGTGGATTACGCCAACGAACGATCAATGGACTGGATTTCTCGGAGAAGGCCCGATATCAGTCGATCCCCAGTCCATTCCAATACAATGGTCCCCAGATGAAAACATCGCCTGGCAGGTCGATCTGCCGGGTCATGGCCAGTCGACACCGGTGATATGGGACGATCGCGTGTTCGTGACTTGCGTCGAGGGTCCGAACAAAGAAAAAGGGCACGTGATTTGTTTTGACTTGCTGAATGGTAAAGAGCAATGGCGATACACGTTTGATACAACCGACGGCGCCGAATCCACCATTTATGTCAGCCGCGCGGCGCCCACGCCGCTGGTCGACGAGAATCGCATCATCGCGTTTTTTGAGAGCGGCGACCTGGTGTCCCTATCACATGAGGGCGACGTGCACTGGCAGCGCTCGCTGTCCGAAGATTATGGCAAGTTTCAAAATCGTTTTGGTATCGCGGCATCGCCCACGCAAACCGCGGATGCGATTTTTGTCCTAGGCGATCACGAGGGTCCTGCCTATTTGGCAAAAATTGACAAATCGGATGGCAGTACCGTGTGGAAAACCCAGCGGACCAGCCGCGTCGCTTGGAGTTCGCCAACGCTGATGATGATTGACGGAAAACCGGTATTGGTGATCAGCGCCCAGGGGTCGATCGACGGCTATGACGCTGAATCCGGCGCGCAACTGTGGTCGTTTGATGACGTCCACGGTAATACCGTGGCCACGCCAGCGGCTGCGGGCCAAGATGCTTTTATCGTCGGGGCCGCACCGGGCCCTCGGGCCAGCGCCGAAGAGTCGGCCCAAGCTACCCGTTCCAATTTTGCCATGAAAATCGTCTCCAAAGATGGTGAATTGGTTCCCGAAATCCTCTGGCGTGCGGAGCGCGCCACCTGTTCGTTCGGTTCTCCCATCGTCCATCAAGGCTATGCCTATTGGGTCAATCGCCAGGGCATCGTGACTTGCTTTGACGTGACCTCGGGCGAACAGATGTACAAGGAGCGGATCGCCGAATCCGTTTGGGCAACGCCTTTGGGAATCGGCGACCGGATATATTTCTTCGGAAAAAACGGTGATACGACAGTCGTCACCGCCGGTCCCGAATTCGAGGAACTTGCCACCAATCGCTTGTGGGAACCCGAACAGCGCCAGCCCAATCCACCGGCCCGGGGTCAGCCGCCGCAGGAAGGTCGAACCCAATACGGAATTGCCGTTGTAGACGGCAGCCTGTTGGTGCGGACTGGAGATGTGTTGTATTGCGTTCGTCACGCGGAATAAATCCGCCATTGCCCGACAAATAGCCCGCCAATTTGCCGATCGGTTCCAGCCGAGTGAGCGATTCGCCCTAACCGCGCTGGCCACGCGCGATTGGCGTGAGCTGGTGACGCGCCACCGTGAAATGACTCACAGATTAAGCTGTCTTTCTTGCCGGGTTCGGTTGACTAGTAGATTTAAGCTTATATAACTAAGCTTAATGTATCAAACGAAATTG
>JBFILF010000211.1:0-8984 GCA_041599835.1 Pirellulaceae bacterium | reverse complement strand
GCATTTTTTGCCGCAACGATAGCACGGCCGCGGAACGAGCCAAATTAGCTTCGGACAAGGAAGTCCGCAATCGAACTGCGCATTCCAAACAACTACACCCAAACGTTGAGACCCTCCAGGCGGTTTTGGCAGCGATGGCTGGTCCGTTGCTGCGCAGTGACCATCTGCCTATGCGCGCTTGCTCCATCGTCACGATCGGCGATCGGCCAAGACGATCGATCCTTGCGGCAGCTTTCCGAATCGTCACGAACGGTGCGGCTACGGATCACGTGGGGTGGCGGGGCGAGTCGAACCTGGTTTGGAAAGTTCACCGCTGCCGGCGGCGAAATCAGCCGCTTGACACCGTTGGGTCTGGCCCCCGACGCCGGCGCGACCCTCATGCTGCAGGGAAACACCGTTTTGGTTAGGAGCATTCAATCTACTGATTTTGCCGGAGTTGATTTGGACTGGACCGGAAATTCGGATGCCACGTTGTTGATTGAAATGGAGAGCCGAGAGGCGCCTGGAAATCGGCTGCGGCATTCGCTGACGATGTCGGAGATATTGTCGGCCGACGATTCCTCAACTCGCACTCAGCTGCAACTGGACGAAAACCAGAATCGAATCGAAATCACCCGGGCGCCGGGAGATCGGCTGCGCCCCATATTTTCCAGGCCGCATCTAGTTTTTAGTTCGGGCGAACGATTTGAATTTTTGCTGGCGCCGATCGACAAGCCGCAGCCCGGGCTAAACAACGCCCAATTACAAATCGAGTTGAAACCTGCCCGCTCCGACGACGTGATTTGGCGTCAGCAGTTGCGGCTCCGGGCGAACGACAGGCAACTAGTGCTGGACGAGTCGGTTGCCATCGACTTGCCGCAGGAGGAGGGCGCCTATGACGTCCAGCTGTCATTGGTCGACAACAACCTGGCGTCGCGGTGGAAATGGAATCGCCAGCTATACCAGCGAACGATTCAGCTGGTGGTAATTTCTTCGGCGCGGCCTCCGGCTGAATCCGTTGAATTGTGGCGCGAGATTGCCACGATTGATCCCGCCCAGCGCGATTGGCTGGAGCGCATTCCGACCTTGCCCCACTTGCGGTTGGCCAATTGGAGTCCCGGTGTATTGGGGAATCGTGGCGTATCGGTTCTTCGCCTCGGGCAACAACAGCTGGTTTCGCTGCAACCCGGCGGCTGGCAAGCCATTCCGCTGCACGTCGACCAGCCGAACCGCCCTCATATTGTTGAAATTGAATACTTGGACGATGGACCGTTGTCATTGGGGATCAGCCTGTTGCAGCCGGATATGCAGGGCCAGATTCCGCCATTTGGCATGGACAGCGGCATTAACATTCCGGATGAAGATGCACCTGGTGAAACGACGATTCGCAAACATCGTATGTTTGTCTGGCCCAGCCATTCCACACCTTATTTATTAGTGGCCAATCGACACGACCAACGGTCGGCGGCGATCGGCAAGATCAGACTGATGGCGGGACCAGAACGATTGGCCCCGCAATCGACCAGTTTGCCTTCGAGCGAACACCGTCAGTATTTTGCGTTTTATGAAAAGCCGCTGTTCGCAGACAATTTTTCGGCCGTCCGGCACGTGGATCGCGAAACAGGGCAATCGATCGACGACTGGCATTCGTTTTATACCGGGGCCAGCCGCTGGGCAGAGTACCTGAAGGCCAACGGCTATACCGGAGCGATGTTGGTTGTCGCCGCCGACGGCAGCGCGTTGTATCCCAGCGAGGCCCTGCAGCCTTCACCCCGATTTGACAGCGGTTCGTTTTCCAGCCAGGGCCATGACCCTATTCGCAAGGATGTGGTTGAGATGCTGGCGCGGGTGTTCCAGCGCGAGGGTTTGCGGTTGATTCCGGTGATCCATTTCAATTCACCATTGGTGGCGCTGGAACAATTGCGAGAGTTTGATAATACGGCGGCCGGCATCGACCTGGTCGACCCGCAAGGTCATGCTTTGCGCAGCGTGTTTCGGGACGGGACGCGACCGGTGTCGTTTTACAATCTGCTCGACCCCAAGGTTCGCCAGGCTACCCTGGCCGTGGCACAGGAATTTGTCGAGCGTTACCAGAATCATTCCTGTATGGGCGGTCTGGGAGTTCTGTACGCCCGCGACGCGGTTTGCGTGATGCCGGGACAGACGTGGGGCGTCGATCGATTTACGATCCAACGATTCGCGCAGCAGTCGGGATTGCAAACTGAGCTGGAGTCGTCCGGTTATGAATTTATCTTTCGTCTATTGCAGAGCGAGCGACGAGACCTTTGGCTAAACTGGCGCACTCATCAAACGGGTCGTTGGCTCACCCAGTTGCAGTTGCTCGGGGCAAAATTCCAGGGCGACGGCAAACTGTTTGTGCTGGGCACCGACATGTTTCGCACGCAAGACGCCTTTTCAGCGCTGACTCCATCGCTGCGCCGCCGCAGCAACCTGGTTGAGGCGGCCAATCGAATCGCGCTGCCGATTGAAACCATCAACCAGCATCCGCAAATCGTGTTGTTGCATCCGTTTGAACTCGCCGCGGAAAACACGCTGGCGGAAAATCGGCTGAACGTTCATTTGCAGCAATCCAACCAGTTGGGCGAGTTGACCGGAGAGACGCCGGCGGGCGTGCTGTTTTCTCACCGATGTGCCTGGGCCCAATTTAGTGAATTGCAAAAACACAAATTGTTTGGACAGTCGCAGCAACAACCGCTGATGCGATTGCAACCGCTGATACCCAGTGACCGTTGGAACCGGGAGCGGTTTGTGCACAATATGCGGCAAGCCGACTGCCACTATTTCGTGGACGGAGGCTGGTTAACCAGTTTTGGACAGGAAGAGCAAATTGCCGAATTGATCGAGATTTTTACCCGGTTGCCGGCCGCGCCGTTTTTGCCAGTTGAATCGTCGCAGGCCCAACCACAGGGTCCGGTCGTGCGGCAAGCGAAATTCGACGGCTTTCATTACTTTTACGTTGTCAATCCCACGCCGTGGCCGGTGGAAGCGACGTTGCAAATTCGCGGCGACGTCTCGTCGTTGGAATCTCTTTCCCAACAAATTATTTCCGGAGATGGCGGCGACAACCAGCAATTCACGGTACAGCTTGCCCCGTTTCAGCTGGCCGGTTTTCGCGGACCGACAAATCTCCAAGTCGAGGATTTTCAAACGGTCTATCCGACAAAGCTCGAGGAGCAACTTCAATCGAGGCTGAACCAGCTGGTCACGAAAGTCAGTCGCGCAGAAAACGCGTTACCGATTCAGGTGCTCACGAACCCGGGCTTTGAACAACAATCCACGACCGGCGGCGAACCAGCGAACATCAAGGCTTCCAACGAGTTTGGCTGGTTCTTTGAACATCAGGATCAGATTTCCCTGCAACAAGACGACGTCAAGCAAGGGGACTCGGCTCTGGTCATCCACAGCAAGGGAAAAGAAATATGGATTCGCAGCAACGAGTTTGCTCCGCCAGTTACGGGACGGCTTTCCGTTGCCGCCTGGATGAGAACCAGCGACCCGGCCAATCCGCCGCCGATTCGCATTTCGATCGACGGTCACGATGGAATCCAGCGCTACTATCGATACGGGCAAATCAATAGCACTGGCCCCGATGCCAGTGACGGAGCCGACCGAATCGGCCAACAATGGCGACAATTCGCCGTCCACTTTGACGATATTCCGCCTGCCGGCATGGACGGTTTACGAATCGGTTTTGATCTGATGGGCCCCGGCCAGGTCGAAATCGATCAAGTGGAGATTTACGACCGCTGGTTAGACGCGCAAGACAGCAATGCCTTGACCCAGCTGCTGGCTTTGGCCGGTTTTCAATTGACCAACCATCAAAACTACGATCAATGCCGCCACATTCTGGAGGGTTACTGGCCGCGTTTCCTTCGCGAGTTCTTTCCCGACCCGGTCGCGCCGCCCGAACCAGAATCCGACCCGACCGCCCAATTACCGGTGAACGATTCGATCGCCGAGCCGCCGCGTGCCTCGTTCTTTGACCAATTCAAGAACGACATCTTTCCCAATCGTCGCTAAGCGCCACCGCCGCGTCCGCCTGCTCTCGGCGGCGGCGTAAAACGGTCATCCAAGACGACCTATTTTTACTTTGCACATGGTCGCAAGAATTTTTTGTGCTTTTTGCATCCACGGCAAACACATCGCCGAATACACCCTCAACCGGTTACAAATCAACATTTTGATCCTCAAATTTCAGAAAAGATAAGGAGAACAATTATGTTTCAGTTAGCACTTCGATCCACCTTGGTTATCGCCATTGCCACGATCGGCATTTCGACGAATTACGCCCAGCAATGCCAGAAACACAATAACCAGCTGACCACCGTCTCGACGCACGCTCCCGCTGCGGAAGCAGATATCGTGACGACTGCCGTTCAAGCCGGCAAATTCAAGACGCTCGCCGCCGCATTGGGCGCTGCCGGGTTAGTCGATGCACTCAAGGGTGAAGGTCCTTTCACCGTTTTCGCGCCTACCGACGAAGCTTTTGCAAAACTGCCGGAAGGCACGGTCGAGTCGCTTCTGAAGCCGGAGAACAAGGAAAAGTTGCAAGCTATACTCAAATACCACGTTGTATCGGGTAAGATTATGGCGGGCGACGTGCTGAAAGCGACCGAAGTGGAAACACTTCAAGGTTCGACGGCACCGATCGGGTTGACGATCGCCGGAGCCAATATCGTAAAGACCGACATTCAGTGCTCCAACGGCGTGATTCATGTGATCGACAGCGTGATCCTGCCTAAGTAATTCCCTTGCTTGTTTACCTGGTTTGCCTCGCACGATAGACGCGTGAGTTTTGAACAAAAAGCGCAAGATTCGTTGTTGTTGCAAATAGCCAATGGCCAAAAGTCCGCCGTCGCCGAGTGTGTTGATCGGTACGGCGGACTTGTTTGGTCACTGGCGCAACGATTGACTCCGACCCGCTCCGACGCGGAAGATGCCGTCCAAGAGGTGTTCATTTCGCTATGGAAGAGCGCTTCCCGCTTTGACCCAGGCAAAGCGTCCGAACCTACCTTTGTTGCTATGGTGGCCCGCCGCCGCCTCATCGATTTTCAGCGGCGGCACAAAAAGTTTTCCGTGGAACGAGATGTTCCGCAACAAGTCGATCGCGAGCCGGAAGCGGCACGACCGTCTCCCTCTGACGCACTGGCCACTTGCGAAGAAGCGGCACAGGCTGCCCAACTGCTCAGGGAATTGCCTGAGGACCAATCTCAGGCGATCCGCATGTCGGTTTACGATGGCCTGAGTCACTCCCAGATCGCGGAATCGATGGGGCTGCCGTTGGGGACCGTCAAAACGCATATCCGTCGCGGTCTGGGAAAACTACGCGACCGATTGTCGACAATTACTGAATCGGGAGGAGCCCGATGAGCGAACAACCCATTAGCCAGGAACGTCGTGACGACCTGTTGATCCAACAGGCCGTGTGCGGACTGAACGCTAATGAAAAACGTGAAATGCAAGAGTTGAACCGACAATTCGCTGAGTACGAACCCTCGTTTGAGTTGGCGGTGGCAGCGCTGGATTTGGCTTACGCCTCGGATCAGGCGAGCCAGCTGCCCGATCCGCTGCGCCACATTATCCTGGACGAAGCCGACCAGTTCTTCTCGTCAATTCCAACTCAGGGAACCGAGGTGCCGCCCAGGCCGGTGTTGCCGGCCAAACCGACTGAGGATGTTGCGCCGCGCCGCAATCGCCGCGAGACGTGGTGGATGCTGGCCACTGCGGCTAGTCTATTGCTGGCCTTTGTTGCCTGGTACTCCTCTATTCCCAGCCCGCCCCCCAGTTTGTCCCAAAAACTCGACCAACTGATCGCCACGCCGGGCACGGTTGAAGCCATCTGGAAAGCTCAGGATGACCCGGCTGCCGCCAACGCGTCCGGCAAAGTTGTGTGGAACGATCAGCAGCAGCGAGGCTTCATGATCTTCAATGGAATGGAAGTCAACGACCCCAACGTGCAGCAATATCAGCTGTGGATCTTCGACACCGCCCGCAACGACGAATTGCCCGTGGACGGTGGCGTGTTTGATATCACGTCGAGCGGCGAAGTGATCGTTCCAATCGACGCCAAATTGAGTATTGAAAAGGCTAAATTGTTTGCCGTTACGGTTGAACGACCCGGCGGTGTGGTCCGATCCGATCGCGAGCGCTTACCATTGTTGGCCGATGACCTGGTGGACACGGGCGCCTGACCAAGGATGCGACCGTCAAGGTGTGGTTTTTGAATCCGGCACCTCTGCCCGGCTTACGGCCAGTTGAATCCGTTCAATCAACAATCGTTCGAATGCACCCAGGTCGGCCTGAATCTCCAGCGCATAAACCGGAACGGTTGATTCGGGCCATTCGGTTATCTTGACCAAGTCCTTGTGCGTGCAGGCCAGCGCCGCAGCGCTCGATTGCCGGGCCCTGTCGATCAACTGCGACCAATCTGACGGCGTAAACGCATGGTGATCGGGAAACGTTTGGATTCTGCGCAGGTCGTCACACAACTCGCGTAGGTACAATTCAAATCCGTGGGGATTGCCGATCCCGCAGAAACCCAGAACAGGTTGACTGCGAAGATCATCTAGTGGGTGTCTGTGGCCGGAGGTGTCCAACCACGCGACGGGGTGAAATCCGAGCTGGGCAATTTTTGTCCCTGGAGCGACTTGCTCGATCCGGCCCATGATGGAATCGATCTGTTCCGGCGCGACCTGTTGCGACCGGGTGATGATCACAAAATCCGCGCGGCGAATCGCGTGCAGCGGTTCTCGCAACAATCCGCGCGGCAGCAGATGATCAAAGCCAAAAGGGCGAGTTGCATCGATGAGCACGATGTCCAGATCTCGCCGCAGCCGGCGGTGTTGAAATCCATCGTCCAGCACAACGACGTCAACACCTTGCGATACCAACTGCTCCGTCGCGGTGACTCGATCGGGATTTTGGATGTGCGGCACCTCGGGCAGGTGAAACTTCAGTTCGTAGTATTCGTCGTTTTGGCGGTCCGTCGACGGACCAAAGCGTTGAGCTCGGTAGCCGCGACTGACAATTCCCGGCCGATTTCCCAGCAGCCGCAACTGTTCCACCAGCCAGCGAACCACGGGCGTCTTGCCCGTCCCGCCCGTGGTGATGTTGCCGACCGATATGACCGGCACGTCGGCGCGCCGCGACCGCCGCCAATGGTTGTCAAACATCCAGTTGCGAATCCCGACAACCTGCCCGTACAGCGGCTCGCCACACCGCAGCAACCACCGCAATCCTCGCGCCCGCCAATCCCGACGCGCGCCGCTGAGCACTTCAACAATGTCGCGCGAATGTCGCATACGATCCGTCAAGGGCTTTTATCAGGCCATCGTCAAGCGCCGGGAAACTATCACAGCCCGCTCCAGGGGTCAACGCACGGCCATCCCTAATCGGGGGCCCGGCCACTAAAGAATCTGAAAGCAGTTTTGTAGTGATTGTCAAAGGGCAGCTTGAATCGCGACTTACGGTGCATTCCAATTAATGGCAGGGCCGGGCTATCGGCCAGCCACCAATCAGAGGAATTCGGGGCCAGCGACCATGAACCAGTCATTATTCGAAACTGAGTTGGAGCCGCAAACCAATCAAGTCGCCGAGTCGTCACCGTCTTGGCAACCGCTGGAATCGGTTCAGCGCCGCGTACTGGGAGTATTGATTGAAAAGGCCAAAACCACTCCTGATTCTTACCCGCTGACGCTGAATTCGATCACGACCGCCTGCAATCAAAAAAGCAATCGCAAACCGCAGATGCAGCTGGAAGCCGAAGACGTGACACAAGCCCTGGACGATTTGCGCGAGTTGGGGGCCGTTATTGAAGTTCACGGCGACGGTCGCGTGACCAAGTTCCGGCACCAGGCGTACGAATGGTTGGGCGTGAATAAAGTCGAATTAGCCGTGCTTGCCGAGCTGCTGTTGCGGGGCGAGCAAACGGTGGGTGAATTGCGTGGCCGGGCGGCGCGGATGGAAGCGATAAAGGACCTGTCCGAGTTGCGCCCCATCTTGGCCAGCCTCGGCCAAAAGGGATTGTTGTTGGAATTGACCCCGCCCGGTCGCGGTCAGGTCGTCACGCACGGGCTGTATCCGGACGACCAACGCCCCGCGCCACCGCGCCAAACGACCGAACAGGCGCCGCGTGCACCGCACGATTCAATCGGCGCGCCGGCACCGCCCGTGGCGGCGCCCGTGGCGGCGCCGGCCAGCTCGGGTGAGGAAATCGAAAACCTCCGCCGGGAGCTTAGGAATTTGGCGGAGCGCGTGGCAGCCATCGAGTCGCGGTTGGGTGATTGAAGCCTTCGCGATATGTGCCAATCGACCAGTTGTGTTAATCCAGCTCGGCAATCTTTAGGGTTTGTGCCTGCCGTGCGTGTTGCGATTGCGGGTCGTGCTGATTGAAACTTGAGTTTTGCTGTCCGACTTGGCACAGGCCATATATCTGCAATTTCTGTTTGGCAACTGGTGGATTTGGGTGTGTCCGTTCGATTTACAAGTTGAAGCGCCGCTTCCATCGGCTAATGTCCTAACGTTGGCCGATCTAAAGTCCGTGATTTCGCCGGCGGAACCGCGACCAACTGAATTTGCCCGTATCTTCTTTGTCGGTGGAAACATATTAACATGAAACATTTCAAACTAGTCACTGCCTGTACGCTCGCGTGGGTGCTGCCGGCGTGCATCTGCTGTTGTCCTGTGGTGTCCGCACAGGAGCCCGACACCGCCAAACAAGCGGAAGCAGAGCTTGTTGAACAAGAGAATGCCATTCAGGCGGAATTGGATCAACAAGTTCCTTTCGACCTGCAAGCAACGCAGGATGTGCCGGTGCAGGAACCGTTGCCCAATATCGATAAAAGCCTTGTGGGCTGGTACGAAGCTGGTCCCGGCACCAACGGCGAACGAATCGGCACGCAAATTCGCGCCAGCTGGGTCATGATTAATGAAACGGATAGCATTCAAGGCCAAGTGGTGGGAAACACCGGCGACATTTCCATCTT
>JBFILF010000210.1:0-8997 GCA_041599835.1 Pirellulaceae bacterium | reverse complement strand
ATACTTGAAAAGTACAGTCGAACGGTCCGCGATCAACGCGAACCCTGACACCCACGTGCTGGATGCGGTTACGTTCTCATGGGAGTCGGCTTGTGTGGCCTTTCCGTCGGCAAGGGCTGTTCGGCCCGCCGCCACGCACCGCGTCTGGCGATTTTGCGGCATCCGCGGTCGTCGTCGTCACTCAGCACACTAGTTTTGACGACTTGCTCGATTTCTTCAGGCGACATGCCTTGTTCCGCCAATCTCTCGACAAGCCGCGCGTTGATCGAGGCAATGCGAATCGAGCTGATCATGGACGTGACACAGACTGTAATGACCACCAGCAAGCCGGTGCCGAAAACCACGGCGATGGCAAAAAAAGGGACCAACTCATCCGGACCAAGTTTGTCGAGGATGGCCTCAAATCCCGAGGCGTTTTGAGCTAATAGCAGCATTTCGAGCCTCCCGCTTCAGGGCGTCATCAATCGATTGAGCAGCTTGTAATTCGCCAATTATCCTCGATTCTTGGCGGCGAGTTGGCAATTTTCTGTTTTTTTGTCTGGTTTTTGCCTTCGTTTCAGCGGTCGCCGGGATTTTGAAGGCATTTCTCTTGACCCCGCCGAACGGCGGTTCGTATGAATGCCGCCCGGTGTCGACTCGTTTTCCAGTGCGGGCCCGCATGGCAATCAAACAACGGATGGCGAATCAATGCGCGGCGATTAGCGGCGTGGCGATGATGTTGCTGGCCAGTCTTGCTGGCTGTCACAACTGGATGCCGCAGGCTGCCGCGCCTCGGCCGTCAGCCCGCGCCGCACGTTTTTCACCGCCGCGCCTGAAACAAAACAGCGTGGTACTGGAAATTGCCGTCGTGGAGATCACAGCGGCCGAACGGGCCGATTTCCGACTGGTTTGGCCACGGCTGGATGTACAGGCAATTCCGCTATCCGAGCGCATCCTGCTCGATCGCAATGGGCTGCGATTGGGGGTGGCTGGTTCGCAATTGCCGGCCACGCTGCTCAAGTTGTTGGAGCCCGTCGCAGGGGATTTGGGCGCTCAATACTCGCTGGCTCCGTCGACGGCCCAGTTGTTGGCACAGCGGCTGCGGTTTGTGGAAAAACAATGGCAACAGATTCAACCGCTCGAGCAGCATTGGGTGGGTTGCTCGGCCGTGCATTCCGAGTTGTTGTGGCATGTGGTGTCCGCTGAGGGATCCGAGCGATCGGGAACCTGCCAACAAGCGCAGTTTGGACTCGTCCTTAGTGTTCAGCCCAGCGGTGACGGTTTGGTTCGAGTGGGGTTACTGCCGGAAATTCGCTTTGGCCAGCTGCGCAACCGTTACGGCGTCGACGAGGACTCGTTTTTGGTCCGCGCGGAACAGGAACGATTGCCGCTAACAGAATTGGAAACTTCGGTGGCGCTTCGACCGGGAGAATCGTTATTGCTGGGTGCGACCACGGCCGGCGATCAACTGGGCCAGCAGTTTTTTGCGCCGGACAGCAATGTCGATGGCCAGCGGTTTTTCCTGGTTCGCGTGGTTCAAACGCAACTCGACGACTTGTTCGAGGCGGGCTCTGGTAGTCGTCCATTGGCCACCAGCACACGTTGAACCGGACGGCGGCGACGGGCCAGCGCCGACGATTGGCGGCGGGCCTTTGTTTTCCCATCGCCTCATGTGATAATGCCGGTCGTTGTCAGCTTGGCCGCAGTCCTTAGCAGCCTTGCGGGAAACGCCGGACCTCAGCGGCGTGGGAGGTGACAATTGCCGGTTTCCGATTTGACCACGCTATTCACACCGGAGCAACGCGAACGCTTGTTGTTGGCTCCCTATGCGATGCATAGCCGCGATTCGCGGGGGCGGCAATTCGAGGAAACGCCGCATCCCTACCGCGGACCCTTTCAACGCGACCGCGATCGGATCCTGCACAGCTCGGCCTATCGCCGCTTGAGCGGCAAGATGCAGGTGTTCACCGGGCACATGGGCGATTATCACCGCACGCGGCTGACGCATACGCAAGAAGTCGCCACGATTGCGCGAACCATTGGCCGCACATTGCGGTTAAATGAAGACTTGATCGAGGCGTTGGCGCTGATGCACGACATCGGCCACCCCCCCTATGGTCATGCCGGCGAGGAAGTCCTGAATGAGATGGTCAAGGACATCGGCGGCTTTTCGCACAACCAGTTCGCGCTGACGATCGTTAAAGTGCTGGAGATTCGCTATTCCACCACACCCGGGCTGAATTTGACTTACGAAGTGTTGCAGGGCCAGGGCGCACGCGTGGACAAAACCACTGCCGGCCCGCGGCCGCTGTTGGAAGTCCAGTTGGTGGACGCCTCGGACAGCACCGCGTACGACGCGCACGATACGGACGACGCGGTGAAACTGGGCCTGGTCACGCTGGACGAGATGGCGGAACTGCAATTGATCAAGCGCTGTCTGCAGCACGTGCGAGAAGCGTACTCGGGGTTGAACCAAAAACAGCTGCGGAAAGCCGTGGTGCATCGTTTGATCGATTGCCAGGTTACCGACATGATCAGGCATTGCGGTTCCGAACTGGAAAAGTTCGGTTTCGCCACCGCGGCCGAGGCCTGTCACAGCGAATTTTTGATGGGGCCCAGCGCTGAACTGGCCGAGCAAAAAGCCGAACTGGAGTCGTTTTTGCACCGCCGCGTTTACCGCCATCCGGATTTGATTCAAGTGCGGCGCGAAGCGCAACAGCGCCTGGAATTGATGTATCAGCGGTTTGTGAACCAGCCCGATTTGATGGCAGCCAAGTACCGCGGCCGTGGCGAGGTGGTCGGTGTCCGGCGGGCGGCGGTCGAGTTTATCGCGGGAATGACCGATCACTATTGTGAAAAGGTCTTTTCGCAGCTGAGTCAGTGATAAACCGGGGCTCATGGCAAGGCCCCATGCCGTCAAGCTTATAGATGAAAGTCTCCTGAGCTGGCCTTTTCACGGCTGAACCGCCACGCTTTGGGTAGCCCCGCGCGAATCGATCAAATAAAATGAGGGCGGCGAGGCCCACACCTGGCGATTGGCGTGTCTGGCAAGCGTTTGATGGTGGCCATTATCCTTTATTCATTCCGTGTCACCGTCGCAACACGCATCTGCAATGACGTCAAGTTAAACTCAGATTCAACCCGTCTCGCCGCGTTTCATCCATGATAAATATTTGAATCGTTTCATACCGCTGGCTCTCGTTAGTGAGAATCAGCACCAATTATCATAATTCTCGGCTTGATTGATGATGGCACTTTGGATCTTACGCGCTTGTTTTATCGTTGTTTCGTTGGGCATTAGCATTTCGCTGATGCTGACGTACCCCAATACGGTTAACTGGTTAATTGTGCCGCTGGTCCTGATTGCGGCGGGCGGTTTGATCGCTTTTGATCAATTGATCACCAAAAAACGCATCGACATGATTTCGAGCGTTTACTTTGGACTGGTCATTGGGCTGTTTATGACATTCGTTTTTGATCTGGCATTGTCGCCGCTGTTTCAGCGGGTCACTGAAGACGAGGCCGCCCGGGCGAATTTGCAGTCCGTTCGGACGATTTCATTGATGCTTTTCGGTTTGGCCAGCTGTTACATCTGCATCAGTTTCCTGTGGCAGACCAAAGACGATTTTCGTTTCATTATCCCCTACGTGGAATTTGCCAAGGAAGTCAAAGGCCTCAAGCCGTACATATTGGACACCAGCGTGGTGATCGATGGTCGCATTGCAGACATTATCGAAACCGGCGTGATCGATAATCCCATCGTGATGCCGCGGTTTGTGCTGATTGAACTGCAAAATATTGCCGACAGCAGCGACAAGCTGCGGCGGGCCCGCGGGCGGCGTGGCTTGGATGTGCTCAATCGGCTGCGGAACAACTCCAACATCGACATGCAGGTTTACGAACGGGAATTGCCGGAAATGGAAGGCCAACCGGTGGACAGCAAACTGCTGATTCTGGCCCGGCACATGGAAGGCAAGATCGTGACCGGCGATTTCAATTTGAACAAGGTCGCGCGTCTGCAAAACGTCCCAGTCATTAACTTGAACGAAATCGCCAACGCCATCAAACCGGTTTTCCTGCCCGGCGAGGAAATCACGGTCAAAATCGTCAAAGCCGGTGAAGAAGCCGGACAAGGCATCGGCTACCTCGACGACGGCACCATGGTCGTCGTCGAAGACGGACGCGGCAGCATCGGCAACACGGTGGATATCACCGTCACCAGCATGTTGCAAACCAGCGCAGGCCGGATGGTGTTTGGCCGTTTTGAGGCCCAACGGGCCGGCAGCCAAGGGTGATGAACGAAAACAGCGGGCCGAAGCATAATTTCGGCCCTCGTCCAACGCTGCTCATTTGGCTCGATTACGGTCGTTGTTCCAGCCGTTCCAATATATGGGCCAGCTTGCGCATGTTGATCGACGTTTGCGACACGAACAGCTTGCCGTTGACGTCTTCGATCCGCGCCGCGCCGCCATTGACCTCCCAGCTTTCTGGATCCACCATCTGCTGCAAAAACGCTGTCAGCCGCTGGCCGTCGCCGGCAAACTGATTCGTGACCAGGTTCTGACAATCGAAATCTCGCAACTCTCTCCATTGATCCTCCAGCGCCATGTCCGTGGAGAGAATGAACACGATGCCGTCCTTCACGGCGTAGGTGCAGTCGTGGTCACCCAGCATCGTATCCAGCAACGTGCTTGCCCGGCATTGCAGTTTCATCGTAATCAACGTGTCCTCGTCCAGATTGTATTCACGTGCTGATTCGTGAAGGACAAACGTGACTGCCCAATCGCCGCTGAGTTCGTGGAGAATATCCGCAAAGCCATTCTCGAGATAATTTACGTTGGCCAGGCGATCGAGCGCCCGTTCGGTCGCCGTATTGTTGGCAGTGATCGACGGCGCCGGCTCGCGCGGCCGGGTTTCGGCAGGCTGCCCAGTTGACGAAGTGTTGGCGATTGCCGTTGGAATCGTCGACGCAATGGGATCGGGTGTCGATCGGTCGGCCGTAGAAAAAGGATCGGTGGTTTGTCCCCAGCAAGTGGCGGTACATGCCATTGCCAGACTCAAGGCAGAAAAACTGACTATGCGAATTCGCAAATGTTTTCGCTGGCCGAACATGAGAAGTCTCCCGTTAATAGAATCGTTTGCCACAACGAGCGCACATCATCCAGGCTCGTTGACATTTGGAAGCGATGTTCCATAAAAGAAGCGATGGCGACGAGGGCAAGCGAGTCACGTCGTTCGAGGTGCGGTCCGCCGTACTGCGCTGCGTTTCATCGTAACAAATCGCGGCCGCAAATCAATGAAATTCCCCCGTGAATCGGCCCACTTGCTGGTTCCGATAAACGGCCCGCTATACGGGCAATGCCGGTCGTTTGGTCTGGCCACACGATCGCCTCAGCTGGCTGGTGCGGCGCAGTAACGGCACCACCGTTTGAGTCTTGCCGACGTCAGCTACAAAAATAACCGTCGCCATCATTTCGATTGGCCGTGCGTTACATCGGCCGAGCGCAAATAAGCCAACAAGTCGAGAATCTCGTCTTTGCTCAAATAATCCAGCAAATCCTCCGGCATCATCGACACGTCACTCGGACGCGACTCCTCCACGCGGCGACGGTCGACGTTGGTCAGCTTGCCGGGGGCAATCATGTCGGTTTGTACCATGTAAGTGTTCTGGTTGAGGTTGGCGACGCGTCCCACGACCATCTGGCCGCTATCCAGCAGAAACACCGTCGCCTGGTATTGATCAGAAATGTGCTTGCTCGGTTCGATCAACGTTTCCAGCAAATACTGATCGGTGTATCGCCGTGACAATCCCGTCAAATCAGGACCGACCAGCCCGCCGGATCCGTCGAAGCGGTGGCATTTGAAGCACTGAGCCAGCGCGAACACGCGCTTGCCGTTTTCCAGGTCTCGGCCCGACAGACCCCGCTGAACGTCGGGCAGCAAATCGTCGACACCCCAGCGCTGCACGACCGAACGCTGTTTCAGTTCGCGATACGGATCTTGTTCAGTCATTTGCCGATCCAACAGCGGTTTGAGTGCCGCCGCCTCCTCGTCCGGCAACGCTGCGATGAATTCCTCCCGAGCATTGCGAAGGTATCCGGCAAACGACTTGCCGCCCTGAAAAACGGCCGAGCGGGTAAACCAGTCGAGGTATTGTTCTCGAAGTGGCCTCGTCCAACCCTGCTCGGCCACGCGTAGACACATCACATAGTGGATTTGTTCTTCTTGTGTCGCAGCGGACTGGATCAATGCCATGGTCCGCTCGACGACGTCCGGCGCACTGGTTGCTACCAGCAATTGAACGAGTTCACGGTTTTCCAGCATCGAGGCGCTGGGGTATTGCGGCGAAATCCGCTGGTTGATCGTCGCGCGAACCTCCTCGGTCAGGTCACCCATGCGCAGCACAACCAAACCGTACACTCGCAGCAAATGCAATCGTTGCATCTCGCTCAATTCCTCCCACTGCAATCGGCCGAGTGCTTCAATAACGCCAGCCCGCCTTTCCGCCGACCCACAGCGTGCCAGGGCCAGCGTCGATTCCAACAGCGACTGAACCGATTGTTCCGCCAGTGCTCGATCGACCCAACGCTGCGGCGGCTGATGCTCCAGAGCGGCGCGCGCCGCGTAGCGGACAAACCGGTCGGGGTGCTCCAGATGAGGCCACGCCTGGTCGATGACGGATGGATCGTCGTGACGCAGGTGCAGCCGCTCCAGTTCGATTCGTAATTGATGAATGTCGCTAAGCGGCTGGGCGTCCACGTACTCGGTGGGGAGCGAATCGGGATCGGCCGTGATGCGGTACAGTGCCGATGGGGTCCGGCGGCCACCGATCGCGAAATACATTGCGCCATCGTCGGGTTGCACGGCGATGTCGGTCACTTGTAAGGCGGGAGCGGAGCAGAACACTTCCGCCTCGCCCACGAAACTGCCGCCTTGTGGTTTGAGATGGATGGCGTAGATGAAACCGAAACTCCAGTCGGCGATAAACAGGGCCCGCTGGTACTTGGCGGGAAACTGTGCTCCCGTGCCGAAGACAATCCCGGTGGGTGAACCGGGTCCGATTTCCACGACCGCCGGCAGGCTGTCGGGATAGTACGGCGGCCACTTGCCGTTGCCGCCTCGCCAGCCGAACTCGCTGCCGCTGGTAACGTGGCAGACGCGGGTGGGGCGATACCAGGTCGTGCCGATGTCCCATTCCATGTCGGCGTCGTAAGTGAACAACTGGCCGTTGCCATCAAAGGCGATATCGTATTGATTTCGGAAGCCGACACTGACCAGCTCGAACGACTTGCCCTCGGGATCGGTTTTGCAGACCCAACCGCCGGGTGCCTGGATGCCAACGGCGTGACCGCCGGGATCCCACATTCGCCGCAGCAATTGGTCTTCGTTCCAGTGAGTGGGCACGCGGCTTGTCTGGAAATCGGGCAACTGTGTGTGGTTACCTGCGCAGATGTACAACGATTGTTTGTCAGGGCTGAGGATCACGGCATGCGGTCCGTGCTCGCCGCCGCCTTTGAGTTCGCGGAGCAATTCCACGCTGTCGAGCTGGCCATCACCGCTGGTGTCCTTGACGCGATACAGCCCGGCGGGCTGGCCGTCGCCGCCATGAGCGACCACATACAGGCAGTCGAACGCCCACAACAGTCCTTGCGCCCGGCCGATCTTCAATTCGATGGGCTCCACGTCGGTGGCGTCGGCCGACGGCTTGATTCGATATAGTTTGCCATATTGATCCGACGCGATCAGTCCGCCGGGCGCGGCCGTCAAACTGACCCATGATCCAAAGCCTTCCGGCACTTTGTAAATCAGTTCGGCGCGGAATCCTTCGGCCAGCGTGAGCTGAGCGGGTTGCGGCACGTCTTGTTGGGCAAATCCACATGGTGGCAACCCTGCCTGCAGGATCGCCTCGAGTAAAACCAGGCAACCGGCGATTAACGTGGCTCGATGCTTAATTTGACACGTCATGAAACAGTCCCGCAAATAGACAACGGATCTGGGTTCAAACCTGCGCGGCAAACGGCCTGCCGTCAGGTGGCGACCGTTATCGTAATCAATGGGACTGCGGATCGAAAGTAAATCACCGCGGGTTTGGTTTAGAAGCGACGACGGCGTGATGGTGGTTGCTGTGCGAATTGCTGCTCGTCGTCAATCAGATTTTGCACCATTTCCTGTGTGTCGTTTTGCATTTGTTCCATTTGCATCATCAACACCGACTTGGGCAGGCCGGTGCTGTCGAAGCGATCGGCCGGAAAACACTCCATGACGCCGGCGGCGATTTCGCGATTCAAATCTGGGTTGGCCGTGTACCGCAACCCGTCCTGGCGAAGGTTGGAACACAACGAAGCCAACAGCAGCTGTTCCATTTCTTTGCGACGGCGATGGTTTTCCAGTGGCCGATCGGCGGCAAAGTCCCGGATCCGGTGCCGGTCAAAACCGAATTTGACAGCCAAGTCGAGATCGGAAACTCGGCTCAGCAACAGATCGGTCCAGCGTTCGATGCGCCGACGCAACTCGTCCAGTTTTTCGCAAGCAGGTTCGTTGACGCCCCGGTAACGGATGATCAGCCGCATCGCCCGGTTCCGGGCTTCCAGGTGGCCGATGTAAATGCTGTGACCGATGCTCTGCATTTCATTATGATTTTTGACCCGGTCGTGCTGGATCAGCACAGCGGTCCACACGCGGGTTAACAATTCGGAGATGAGAATTTCCTGGATCACCACCTTGATGGCCGGCCAGGGGTCGTGCATTTCCGCCGGGTTTTCCAGATCGTTTTCAAATACCTTGAGCGCCGCTTGCCACCGTTGCAAACGACACTTGGAAGCGGCCCAGTATCGCATCCCTTGTTGGGCGGAGGACGAGGATGGGCCGCGGGCAAACATGTCTGAGGCAATGGCCAGCCAGCCACCAATTTCGGCAAGTTGTCGGGCGTGCATGATTCTTGTCAGATGGAATTAATGGATGGCCGGTCTAACGGCTACCGACGCTAGTCCAGAAATGTCGCAACTAGGGTGCCAAGTT
>JBFILF010000209.1:0-8998 GCA_041599835.1 Pirellulaceae bacterium | reverse complement strand
CCCGTCCTGCGGGCTGGGCTAAGTAAACCGCCGGACCTTTGGTCCTGTGGAGATTCGGCGACGGTTTGGGGTTGTTCTTTCTTTGGTCCTGTGGGGGACGTTGCATTGGGTACAACCGGGATGCGGAGGTCCTTTGCACGACGTTGCATTGAGTTGAACCGCAAAGTGTTGAATTGCAGCAGCCAAGGACGTCCGTTCTAGGTTGACGTGCCACAGCCCCGGGTTAACGCGCTGAGGCGATGCCATTTGTTGCTGCTTGCGTATCGCGGGTTTTAATCCGAGAATCGAAGCATGGCCAAAAAAACTAAGAAGCTGACTGTCCCGGGATTTGTCAAATTGAAATCGGAAGGACGCAAAATTTGCGTGCTGACCGCCTATGATTATCCGACTGCCAAACTGTTAGATGCAGCGGGAGTGGATGCGATTCTGGTGGGCGACAGCATGGCGATGGTTGTGCAAGGCCACGAAACGACGTTGCCCGTAACCTTGGACGAAATGATTTATCACGGCGAGATGGTGGCGCGAGCCGTCCGCCACGCGTTGGTCATCGTGGATTTGCCTTTTCCGGTGTTTCACTTGGGCGTGCACAAGGCCATTGAATTGGCGGGCCGCGTGCTCAAGGAGACCAATTGTCAGGCCGTAAAACTCGAAGGTGGCCGCGAACAGGCGGATGTGATTGCCGGCCTGGTCTCCGCTGGCATTCCCGTGATGGCCCACGTCGGCTTGCGACCGCAGAGCGTCAACACCATGGGCGGTTACAAAATTCAGCGCGAAGAAAGTGTGTTGATCGACGATGCGCAGGCCGCGGAGGAATCGGGCGCGTTCAGCGTGGTACTGGAATGTATTCCGCGCGAAATCGCTCGCAAGATTACCGAAGCGGTGCGGATACCGACCATTGGCATCGGCGCCGGAGCCGATTGCGATGGCCAGGTCCTGGTCGTCCATGACCTGCTCGGCATGACGACCGGTTACGTGCCAACGTTTGTCAAACAATACGCCCAACTGGCCGACACCATCAACCATGCCGTGACTACGTGGTGTGACGACGTGCGTTCCGGCACCTACCCCGACCCATCGCATTCCTTCAAATAACGACCTCCCGTCACCTGTCCAGATCTTCAGAACCCGTAACATGCCCAATCGACTGGCTGACGAATCGAGTCCTTATTTGTTGCAGCATGCCAACAACCCAGTCCAATGGTACCCGTGGGGTGAAGAGGCATTGGCCAGGGCCCGCCGCGACGACAAACCGATTTTTTTGTCGATCGGCTATTCGGCTTGTCACTGGTGTCACGTGATGGAGCACGAAAGTTTTGAAAACCAGGAAATTGCCGATTTCCTCAACGAACATTTCGTCAGCATCAAAGTTGATCGCGAAGAACGGCCGGACATCGATCAAATCTATATGCAAGCGGTGATGGCGATACACGGGCACGGTGGCTGGCCGTTGAGCGCCTTCCTCACGCCGGAACAGGAAATTTTTTACGGCGGAACGTACTGGCCGCCCACTGCCCGCGGACAAATGCCGGGCTTTGACCAGGTAATCCGCGGCGTGTTGGACGCCTATCAAAACCGACGTGACGCCGTGAATCAACAATCCCAACAAATCACGCAGATGATCCGGGCGGCGGCGGCAGCACCAGTCGAACAACGGGCCATCGATGCGAGCTTGATTGGGTTGGCGACAACCGAATTGCTGCGGCAGTTTGATTCAACACACGGCGGGTTCGGCGGAGCTCCCAAGTTTCCGCACCCGATGGATCTGAAGCTGTTATTAAACGTCGTCCAGCACGGAACCGGTTTGCTTGGAAAATCGCCGCCCCGCGACCAGTTGCTACAGATGGTTCAGTTGACGCTGCAAAAAATGGCCCGCGGTGGCATCTATGACCACCTGGGGGGCGGGTTTGCCCGTTACAGCGTCGATGCGCGATGGTTGGTTCCCCACTTTGAAAAAATGTTGTACGACAACGCACAACTGGCGAGCGTTTATCTGCAAACCGGACGATTAACCGAAAATTCTTTTTACGACCACGTCGCGCAAGAAACGCTCGATTACGTGTTGCGCGACATGACCGACCCGGCCGGCGGTTTTTACAGTACCGAGGATGCGGACAGCGAAGGCGAGGAGGGTAAATTCTACGTGTGGTCACGCAGTGAGGTGCTCGACGTCCTAGGCGCCGAAACCGGACCGCGTTTTTGCGAATTATATGACGTAACGGAAACGGGAAATTTTGAAGGCAAGAGTATTCTGAATTTGCCGGTATCGTTGGAAGCGTTTGCCGATCAACGCGGCCTGGACTTGGGCGAGTTGCAAGTTGAAATGCAGTCGGCGCGGCAGCAATTGTTGCAGCATCGCAACCAGCGCGTGCCTCCCGGCAAGGATGACAAAGTACTGGTCAGCTGGAATGCATTGGCGATCGACGCGCTGGCTCGCGCGGCGGTGCAGTGTGACGATTCGCGGTATTTGCAAGCGGCTGTGGCGTCCGGTCAATTCATCTGGAACCAAATGCGCGACGACGAAGGCCGGTTGTTGCACACCTGGCGGCAGGGAACCGCGAAACTAAAGGCGTACCTGGATGATTACGCGTATTTAATTGTGGCGTTTCATTCGCTGTATCAGGCATCATTCGACGGACGCTGGATCGATCGTGCCGTGGAACTTGCGGAAACCATGGTGGATCGATTTGCTGATAGCCACACCGGCGGCTTCTTTTTCACCGCCGACGATCACGAAAAACTGCTGGCCCGCACCAAGGATTACCAGGACAGCAGCGTTCCCAGCGGCAATGCCATGGCGGCGCTGGGCTTATTGCGGCTGGGTCGGTTATGTGGCAACTCGCGCTACATTGAGTTGGCCGAAACGACCATTCGGTCGGCCTTGCCGCTGATTTCCCGGGCGCCGATGGCCGCCGGTCAAATGCTGGTCGTTGTCGAAGAACTATTGCGGGGCAGCACCGAGTATGTGTTGATCGCCGGAGATGACGCATTGCAAAATCGGCAAGCATTAATGGCCTTGCGGCGAGAACTGTCCGTGGACGATTGCCTGATCATGGTGGATGCGGATCGGCAGAACGTCTCGTCACACGTTGCCCCGCTGCTGCAGGACAAAGCGACCCGGGCTGGTGAAGTCACTTTGTTTGTGTGCCGCAATTATGCCTGTGAGCAACCGGTGGCCGGTGTGCCAGCTATTCGCGCGGCCGTGCGTCCTCAGCCCGTGTAATCCACCGGGTGAGAAACCAGCGATCGCGGCCTCCCCTGTCGGCAAGTTTTGGCAAACTCGTTAAATTGTGCTGTCGGCCTTCATCCGTCTGCGGCGAACGTCGCTGCCACCTCTGCCGCCGCGAAAGGAAACGACCTACCGCTTGGTGGGGCCAGGGTGAGGGGCGACGCTCACCCGCCAGTTATTCCGGTCCGTCAATAAAAAAATAAGTTTTGCCCAGCCAAACCGATGAGTGCCGACAAAAAAATTGCCGAACTGAAATTAACGTTGCCGGCACCTGCCAAAGCGTTGGGTGTTTACAAGCCCACGGTTATCGTCGGCAATCTTTGTTTTACGTCCGGGCACGGTCCGGTTAATCCCGACGGTTCGCTAATTACCGGATGTGTGGGGCGCGATTTAGACCAGGAAGCGGGCTATCATGCCGCGCGTCAAACCGGCTTGGCCCTCCTGGCCACGTTGCAAGCTGACTTGGGGTCGCTGGATCGAATCCGCCGCGTGATCAAATTATTAGGCATGGTGTGGTGCACGGCTGATTTTGATCAGCATCCGGCGGTAATTAACGGTTGCAGCGAGTTGTTTCGCGACGTTTTTGGCAACGACATTGGGATTGGCGCGCGCAGCGCGGTGGGCGTCAGCTCGCTGCCGTTGGGATTCGCCGTGGAAATCGAAGGCATTTTTGAAATCTAGCGGTGAGCGTCGACATGAACAACGCCGAACAATGCCAAACGGCCAACCGCCTGGAGATCGCCTTGCGTCACATCGAATCGGCGCGCGAATACACGCGCACGCTGATCGACGACCTCAGTGACGCCGAGTGGTTTTGGTGTCCCAGCCCGGCCGTGACCCACATCGCCTGGCAGGTCGGTCATTTGGCGTTCGCCCAATATGGATTAGTTTTGTTTCGCCAGCGCGGCCGCTTACGGGAGGACGCCGAATTGATGTCGGGGAGTTTTCGCAAGGCATTTGGTAAGGGATCGGCGCCCCAGCCGGAAGCGGAACGGTATCCCGGTCGCGACGAGATCGAAGCGACTTTTGAACGGATTTACCAGCAATGTCTCAAAGAGATTCCCGGGTTCGACGAACAGCAACTGGATCAACCGGTCGACCCGCCCCATGCGGCATTCGCCACCCGGTTTGGCGCACTGTTGTTTGCCGGCGATCACGAAATGCTTCACGCCGGCCAAATCGGTTTGCTACGCCGGTTGATGGGTCGACCCCCAATCCGTTAATTGTCGCCATGTGTGAGACTTGCCCGCCTTGATTGGCTCAACTTCGGAATCCATTGTTCAGACCCAATCGCTTTCCAAGCGGTACGGCGACCTGACCGCGCTCAACGAGTGCAGCTTGTCCGTGCAGCGTGGCGAAGTGTTTGGGTTGCTGGGCCCCAACGGCGCCGGCAAAACCACGTTGTTGCGACTGCTCATGGGATTTTTGCGCCCGTCCGGCGGCGGTGCCACGATTGATGGACTGGATTGTTACCACGACCGCGTTGCCGTGCACCAGTTGATCTCATACCTGCCCGGCGAAGCGCGTTTGTTTCGCACCATGCGGGGCAAGGACGTACTTAGCTTTTTTGCCCAGGTACGAACCGACGGAAACTTGGATCGAGCCTACGGCATTGCCGATCGTTTGGAGCTGGATTTGTCCCGCTGGGTTGGATTCATGTCGACAGGAATGCGCCAGAAACTGGCGCTGTCGGCAGTGCTGGCGGTGGACGCGCCATTGTTGATCTTGGATGAACCGACCGCCAATCTGGATCCCAACGTGCGGCGCGAAGTGATGCAAATGGTGGTCGAAGCCCAGTCGGCCGGCAAGACGGTATTGTTTTCGTCCCATGTGTTGTCGGAAGTCGAAGATGTTTGCAACCGGGTGGGTATTCTGCGGAAAGGCGAGTTGGCGCACATCCAATCGATGGATCAGCTGAAACGGCAACATCGCATCACCGCCATCACCAAGGCCCCGCTGCCCGAATTTCCACTTGAGTTGCGCGATCATCTGTCCGTCGTCAAACTGGATGATCACCGAATTCAAATCGAAACCCCCGGAGAATTGTCGGAGTTATTGCACTGGCTGGCCAACGCGCGGCTGGAGGATGTGTACGTCCAGCCCGTTGGACTGCGGTCGATTTACGATAAATATCATCGGGAATCTGCGGTGGTGGACGAGTCATGAATCTGGCGCTTTGGAAAAAATGCTTATCGGAAAGCGCGATGTTATTTGTCGGCTGCGCCATCGGCACCATCGGCTTTGCCTGGTTTCGCGTTCACGTGGTGGGCGAGTTGGACACGACCAGTTTTCAAAAAATTCTCGACCTGTTGCCCAAGGACTGGTTGAATTTCACGACAGTGGATGTGAATTGGCTGGTGTCGTACGTCGGCCGCACCGCCATGACGCTGGACGAGCCGTTTCTGGTGATGATGATCGCCATCTGGGCAATCGTCCGAGGTTCGGATGTGGTTAGCGGCGAGATTTCACGCGGCACCATGGAGATGCTGCTGGCGCAGCCGGTCAGTCGCAACCGAGTGTTTGTGATCCATTGCGCGGTGACGGCGATCGGCGTGACACTGTTGGTGTTGCTGACCTGGCTGGCGATGAGTGTCGGTGTGTACACGACGGATGTCAAAGTGTCACAACCGGGGTTGTGGGGTCCCTCTGAAGTCATCAAGCAGCCCATGTCACAGCACGTCAATCCATGGGTATTCGCGCCCGGCCTGCTCAACCTGTTACTGCTGGGATTTTTTGTCTCAGCACTAGCGGTGTTCTTTTCAGCGTTTGACCGTTACCGCTGGCGGACGCTCGGCATCGTCGGAGCCATTTATATGGCGGCGGCCATGATCAAGATCCTGGGGATGGCATCGGAGTCGTTTCGCTGGACTGGATGGCTGACATTCTTTTCGTGGTACGAGCCCGAGTCAGCGATCAAGCTGTACCAAATCGATTCGTCATCGTTGTGGCAGTTCTCCACCTATGACGAAAACCAGATGTGGGAGGGGTTTGGTCCAATGGGGCACAACGCGTTGTTGTTGGGTTCCGCGGCTGTGCTGTTTGCCAGCGCAATCGTCATTTTTCGCCGCCGCGATATCTCGGCGCCGCTGTAAGCCAGGCGTCAGGAGGCAGCACGCAGGAGGCAGCACGCAGGAGGCAGCGGTCGTGCTTTTTCCTTAGCCGAGCCCCGCCGAGCGGCGGGCTGTTCCGCCTCCCCGAGGGAGAGGGGAAATCGGCCGTCCCTTCTGTTAAGATAACGCCACGAATCTTCTTTGAATTGAAATAGGCGTAGTGCCTAAACAATGTGTTGCCACGCGAAGACCGATCAGCCGCAGGGCGCTAGCCCACGGTTTTTTTACCTAAACCGGATGCTAGCGCGTTGCGGCTGATAACAACACAAAAATAACACTACTGAAATAGGTGATTTGCATGTTGAAACACCACTCTGTTTATGCCGTTGTGTTTTGTTTATTTTTCTTAGTGCCCCGACAGACTGTACCCGCTCAGCAAACGATTGCCCGCGTGTCTCCCGAGTCGGCACGGCAAGCGTCGGAAGTTTCCGTGGCGATCAATCCCCAGGACATCAACAACATCGTGGCCGGCAGCCTGATGCGCGGCTATCCCGATTCAAAGCAACCCAACTTCAGTTATTACAGCCACGATGGGGGCAAAACGTGGGCGACCGTTCCGGTTCCCAATCCCGACCGCCGTACTCAAGGCGATGATGTGATTTTGTTTTCATCTGAGGGGACGGCCGTGCACGCTTTCATCAGTTTCGTTGGGTTGTGGAACGATTTTCCCGAACGGGCCGCAAACGGCATCATGCTTTGCCGCTCGAGCGACGGTGGCAAGACCTGGGGAGACCAGGTCGTCGTTGCCGATCATCACAACACGAAATCGCCGATGGAAGACAAACCCTGGCTAGTGTTCGACCGCAACGCCGATTCGCCTTACTACAATCACTTGTATTGCAGTTGGACGCGTTTCGACGTTTACGGCAGCGACGATCCGCAGGATACGTCGCAAATCATGTTCGCCCGCAGCCGCGACGGCGGAGAGTCGTTTGACCCGGTGATTCGCATATCCGATTTAGGCGGTGACTGTTTGGACGATGATAACACGGTCGAAGGGGCCACGCCTTGCGTGGGCCCCGACGGCGCAGTGTACGTTGTGTGGGCCGGGCCGCGCGGCATGGAACTGGACAAATCCACGGACGGCGGCAAAACGTTTGGTAAAGATCGCGTGATCATGGAAATGCCCGGGGGCTGGTCCAGCACAGTGCAAGGGATCAGCCGGCATAACGGCATGCCGGTGACCGGTGTCGATCTGTCGCAGGGCCCCAACCGCGGCACGCTATATGTAAACTGGATCGATGAGCGGAACGGCGACAAAGATGTGTTTCTGATCCACAGTCACGACGGCGGCGAGACGTGGACGGAGCCGGTGCGAGTCAACGACGATCCGCTCAAAAACGGCAAGGACCAGTTCTTTACATGGATGGCCGTCGATCCGGCAGACGGTTCGATCAACATCGCGTTTTACGATCGGCGTGACTCCGACGATACAACCACGCGACTGACGCTGGCGCGCAGTCTGGACGGCGAGACGTTTGTCAATAGGCCGATCGAGTTTCCTGCCTTTGAGTGTTTCGAAAACGTTTTTTTCGGCGACTACATTGGCATCGACGCGCAACAGGGTCGCGTGGCCGTGGCGTTCATGCATTTTACGGAGACGGCCCATGACGAGCGCCGCCAACTGGCGATCTCGTGCGCCGTGCACGATTTCGAGCCGGGCGAGTTACAGCTCAAAGCCGAAGAGGAAGGCGAGCCCGAATACATCACGGTTCAACACATCTTGATTGGTTTCGAGGGTTCGGTGCCGGGCAAACCGATCACGCGGAGCAAGGCCGAGGCCGCCGAGTTGGCCAAGCAACTGTTTGAAAAGGCCAAGTCGGGCGCAGAATTTGACGCGCTGGTGAAGGAACATACTGACGATTCGCACCCGGGCATTTACCAGATGGCCAATTTTGATGCCGAGCCCGATATGACTCCTGCGGCCGTGGCCGACAAGATTTTTCCACGGGCGCGCATGGTCAAAGCGTTTGGCGACGTGGGATTCCCCCTCCAGGTAGGCCAGGTCGGCATGTCCCAGTACGATCCCGAGGCCAGCAAGTACGGCTGGCACATCATCAAGCGCATCAAATAATTCGCCAAGCGCAAACCGAAACCCGAAATGCCGCTCTCTACGCTGGATTGGTTAATCATTGTTGGCTACGTCGTGGTGACGTTGGCGATTGGCGTGGCATTCAGCCGCCGGGCTGGCAAAAGCATCAACGAGTATTTCGTTTCTGGCCGTTCGCTGCCGTGGTGGATCGCCGGCACCAGCATGGTCGCCACCACGTTTGCCGCTGACACACCGCTGGCCGTAACCGGGATCGTGATCAAGAACGGACTGGCCGGCAACTGGATCTGGTGGGCATTTGCGCTGGGCGGCATGATCACCGTATTTGTTTACGCACGGCTGTGGCGCCGCAGCGCAGTCATGACCGATGTGGAACTGGTTGAGTTGCGGTATGGCGGCAAACCGGCAGCCGTACTTCGCGGGTTGCGGGCGGTCTACGTTGCGCTGTTGGTCAATGCCATCATCATTGGCTGGGTGTGTGGCGCCATGATCACGTTTTTTGATCAGACGATATTCGCCGATGCCGGACCATCGCAAACGCGACAGTGGTGGTTGCTGGTGGGTTGCCTGGGCGTGGTGGGATTTTATTGCACGCTGTCGGGCATGTGGGGT
>JBFILF010000208.1:0-8999 GCA_041599835.1 Pirellulaceae bacterium | reverse complement strand
GGATACGTTTTCACAAGAAATGGTTTCACCCCGTTCATTTGACCCACGGCTTGATCAATCGTTCGAAGTGGAATTGATGTCGCCGGACGGAGGAAAACGGGGGGAATTGGATCTGCGGGCATTTCAAAGCTTGAGTGATGAAGCCGCGGGCGCCGAAAATTTTGAGCAGCTGATCTCGCGGCTGAAACAGGACGGGCTGGAGATTGTGATAACGTTTGACAGCACGGGCAGCATGGAAGGTGAAATCCAGGAAGTCAAAAACCAGATAGAGCGAATCGGTTCCGTACTGTTTCGCTTGATCCCCAAAACCCGCATCAGCGTCTGCACCTATCGCGACGTGGGCGCGACATATATCGTCAAGGGGTTGCCTTTGACCGACAATCTCGGCGACGTGATTAATTTTCTGGAAGACGTAACGGCGGCAGGCGGTGGCGACGATCCGGAAGCCGTCGACGCCGGTTTGAACTGGGCGATTAACCAAAACCGATTTCGGCCCCGCGCCCGCAAAATCATTTTGTTGTTTGGTGACGCACCTCCGCATGCCGCTGACAAGGACGCCTGCTTGCGTCTGGCCACCGATTTTCGGCGCAAGTACCGGGGCATCGTCAGCACCGTCACCTGCCACCGGGATCGGCGTCTGCCGGCGTTTGTTGAAATTGCCCAAATGGGCGGCGGCGAAGCGTTCTTGACGCGCGATGAGCGGGAAATTGTCACGCAGCTGATTGTGCTGGTGTTCGGCAGCAAGTACCGGGACAAGGTGCTGGAAGCCTTCAGCCTGTTGAACCGTTAATGATCCTCGACATGAGCTGCTGGCCGCTTTGTGTTTAGTCGATCCTCGACGCGCATCGAAGACGAGTTTGCATTGTGGGAATTTGGACGTCGAACTATATTGAGTGCTGGCACGGCCAGGCACCTTAATTACCGGAATTCAATGACAAGTATCGCGTCCCAGCACGCCCCCGATCCCCCGGAACAGCACCAGTCGTCGGGATTTCACCTGACGCATCTCAAGCAACTGGAAGCCGAGAGCATTCACATCATTCGTGAAGTGGTGGCGGAATTCAAAAACCCAGTCATGTTGTATTCGATCGGCAAGGATTCGTCGGTGATGGTGCACCTGGCCATGAAGGCTTTTCATCCGGGCAAACCGCCATTTCCGCTGATGCACGTCGATACGACGTGGAAATTTCGCGCGATGTACGACTTTCGGGAAAACTATGCCAAAAAAGAGCTGGGCCTGGAGGTCATCACATATGTCAACCAGGAAGGGTTGAAGCTCAATCTGGATCCGATGGTGTCCAGCGGAAAACACACCACGGTGATGAAGACGGAGGGGCTCAAGCAGGCGCTCGACAAGTACGGTTTCGATGCCGCCTTCGGCGGCGCCCGCCGTGACGAAGAGAAATCACGGGCCAAGGAGCGGGTGTTTTCCTTTCGCGATGCCAACCACCGCTGGGATCCCAAGAACCAGCGGCCGGAACTGTGGAATTTGTACAATGCCAAAATCAACAAGGGCGAAAGCATTCGCGTGTTTCCGCTGTCCAACTGGACTGAACTCGACGTGTGGCAGTACATCCATTTGGAAAAAATACCGATCGTGCCCTTGTACTATTCGGCCGAGCGCCCCGTGGTTCAGCGTGACGGCAACTTGATCATGGTCGACGATGATCGCCTCAAATTGTTGCCGGGTGAACAACCACAACTAAAGATGGTCCGCTTTCGCACCTTGGGATGTTATCCGCTGACCGGCGCCGTCGAATCGCAGGCCACCACGTTGCCCGACATCATTCAGGAAATGTTGCTCGCCTCGACATCGGAACGCCAGGGACGCGTGATCGATAATGACGACGAAGGCACAATGCAGAAAAAGAAAGAAGAAGGTTACTTTTGAACCGGACGTTGCCGATAGCCACGTCCGGCCTTTGACCCGATCACCGTAAACGACGATAAATTCCCGTGACTCATCAATCTGAATTGATTGCCACCGACATCGACGCCTATCTGGCCGAGCATGAGCGCAAGGAATTGCTCCGGTTCATCACCTGCGGCAGTGTCGACGACGGCAAGAGTACGCTGATTGGCCGGCTGTTTTGTGACACAAAAATGATCTACGAAGATCAGCTGGCCGCCATCACGCGGGATTCGGTGACCGAGGGCACGGTGGGCGGTCAATTTGATCCCGCGCTGTTTACTGACGGCTTGAAGGAGGAGCGCGAACAAGGGATCACCATCGACGTGGCCTACCGGTACTTTTCCACATCCAAACGCAAATTCATCATTGCCGACACGCCCGGCCACGTGCAGTACACGCGAAACATGGCCACCGGCGCCTCAACGGCGGACCTGGCCGTGATTCTGATCGACGCCCGCAACGGCGTCCTGGAACAAACTAAACGGCATACGTTTATCGTGACGTTGTTGGGCATTCGTCACATTCTGGTGGCGATCAACAAAATGGACCTCGTGAGTTACGATCAGCGCACCTATGACCAGGTGCGCTCCGATTACGCCGCGTTTGCCGAACGGTTGGACATTCCCGACCTGCACTTTATCCCCATCAGCGCGTTGCAGGGCGACAACGTGGTGGACCCGGGCGACAACATGCCTTGGTACCAGGGGCCGACGTTTCTGAGTTTCCTGGACAACATTTACATCGGGTCCGATCGCAACCTGCAGGACTTTCGGTTTCCCGTCCAACTGGTGAACCGTCCCAACTTGGATTTTCGCGGTTATTGCGGTTCGATCGCCTCCGGGATTGTCCGCCGCGGCGACGAGGTCCTCACGTTGCCATCCCGCAAGACTTCCCGTGTCAAAGACATTGTGACGTATGAGGGTTCGCTGGAAGAAGCCGTTTCGCCGATGTCGGTAACGCTGACGCTGGAAGATGAGATCGACATCAGCCGCGGCGACATGATCGTCCGACCCGGGAACGTGCCCTCCTTGGAGCAGGAATTTGACGCGTCGATCGTGTGGATGTCGGATCAGCCCATGCTCCCGGGCAAGCCATATTTGTTCAAACAAACGACCAAACAGGTCAGCGGCACCATCCGCACCTTGCGATACCAGATTGATGTCAACACGCTGCACCGCAAAAACGCGCCCTCGTTGTCGCTCAACGAAATCGGACGTTGCGCCGTGCGGCTCAATCAACCGTTAGCGTTCGACGGATACCGTCGCAACCGATCGACGGGCGCGTTTATCGTGATCGATCGAATCAGCAACGTGACGGTGGGCGCCGGCATGATTCTGGACCGGCGGACCAGCGAGTCTCGCAAAGACCACTGGGATGATGCGCCGCGGAGCCTATCGCTGAAAGGCTCGGCCAGCAAAGTGACCCACCAGGAGCGATTAGAGCGGTATGGCCAGGAGCCCATGACGGTACTGCTGACCGGACTGCCGGGCGCCGGAAAATCAACGACGGCCTTCGCGCTGGAGCGATATTTGTTCGACCAGGGCCGCAGTGCCGTGGTGCTGGACGGACAAAATGTTCGTCTGGGTTTAAGTCGTGACCTGACATTTTCCGCGGAAAACCGCAGCGAGAATGTCCGCCGCTGCGCCGAAATGGCCAGGCTGTTTAACGAAGCCGGCCTGATCTGTGTGATGTCTCTGGTCGCGCCCAGCGAAGAAGTACGTCAAAAGGCCGCCGAAGTAATTGGCAAACAGAAATTCTTGGTGGTGCATCTGAACGCGCCCGCCGAACTTTGTGCCAAACGCAATGCCGCAGATCGAACCAATGCCGATCAAGAATATTCCGAGCGGGAGCTGCTAAAATACGAACCACCCGTCCAAGCCGACCTGGTTCTGGATACCGACAAACGCTCGCCGCAAGAGTGTGTTTCGCAAATCGTCAGTCTGTTGGATCAGCGCAACGTGTTTTTGTCCTGAACCTTGTTTAATCCCGACGTTCCTGCATTCGTTCCGCACCGCTGGTTGGCAAACGGTCACGCTCAAACCGTATTCGCGACACTGTACCCGGGCATCGACAAAAAACCGGGCGCGACCCGGCATGTGATCTGCCTGCCCGACGGCGATCAACTGGCGTTGCACGAGTCTCGGCCCGCTGGCGGCCCGCTGCCATCGCGGTACGCTCTTTTGTTGCATGGTCTGGGAGGTTGCCACGGCAGCGGCTACATGATTCGCACGGCAGTGCGGTTGGTGGAAAACGGCGTTGGTTGCTGGCGACTGGACCAACGAGGTTGCGGGGCCGGCGCGTCCATGGCCCGCTGGCATCACCATGCCGGTCGCACGGCGGATCTGCAGGCCGCCGTACAGCACATCATGCGACTTCATCCGCGATGCCGTTTAACCGCGGTCGGATATTCGCTGGGAGCCAATCTGCTGCTCAGTTGGTTAGCCGAATATGGGCAGTCGCCATTGTCGCCGGTGGACTCTGCCATTGCGATTGCGCCGCCGATTGACCTGATGCGTTGCTCGCGCAATTTACAAACCGGATTGAACCGCGGCTACGATCTGTACTTTGCCAATTTGCTGAGACAACGGTTGATCGAGCGCCGCAAACTGGTGCCGGGGTTGGCTGATGTCGACATCAATCCCCTGCCCCGCAGCCTGTACGAATTCGATGATCGATTCACCGCGCCCCTGGGCGGGTTCGCCGATGCGCGGGAGTACTACTCGCGATGCAGTGCGGCACCGAAACTGCGAAGTATTCGAACGCCGACATTGATCGTCGCCGATCGGAGCGATCCAGTCGTTCCGTTTGACATCTTTGAACGTTGGCCTCGATCGAAACACGTCCAGTTGTTGACGACTCGCGGCGGCGGGCACCTAGGATACCTTAACGACGTGCCGCACGAGCGAAGGTGGATGGACATTCGGGTCACGGATTGGATTGGACGTTTGGTATGAATAGACTGCGCGTATGACTGCCCAAATCCCAGACGACCTGTGGCAGTTTGCCATCGACGTCGGCGGGACGTTTACCGACTGTATCGCCGTCAATCCACACAGCGAAACACAGTGGTGCAAAGTCCTTAGTTCTGGCGCCACCAAGGGAAAACTGGTTGAGGTCGTCGCCAACGACTCGTTTCGAGACCCGCTGCGGATCGGCGACGGCGATCAGGTCTGGTCGGGTTGCGAACTGGAGCTGTTCGACGCGCGGGGCCGCTCGCTGCTGCAGACGCGGATTGATTCATTTCGCAGCGACTTGGGCGAATTTCGCCTGGCCGCCGGAACCGACCTGAATCAACCGATCGCCGCAGGGAACACCGGTGAAGTCACTTACGAAATTCGCGGCGCCGGTTCGGCGCCGCTGCTGGCGATTCGCAGAATACTCAAGGCAGGATTGGCGGATGCGTTGCCGCCGATCTCGGTGCGACTGGGCACCACGCGCGGGACGAACGCGTTGTTGACGCGGCGCGGGGCGCGCACGGCGCTGGTCACCACTCGTGGATTTGAAGACATCCTCGCCATCGGCGATCAAAGCCGTCCCGAATTATTTAAGCTGGCGGTCCGCAAGCCATCGCCCTTATACCAACGTGCGATTGGAATCGAAGAACGCGTCTTGCATGATGGAACCGTCCGCCTGCCTCTCGATCACGATCAAGTGCGCGCGCAGCTGCGCGAACTGCAGGCGACCGGGATTCGTTCGTTGGCGATTTGCCTGTTGCACGGGTTCCGCTACCCGAGCCATGAGCAACGGGTTGCCGAGTTGGCGCGAGACATCGGTTTTGCCGAGATCAGTTTGTCGAGCGTCGTGGCGCCGCTGATCAAGATGGTGCCCCGCGGCGAAACGACGGTAATGGACGCTTATTTAAATCCAGTGCTCCGCGAGTATCTCGCCGATTTTGCCCGCCACCTGCATCCGAATAGCCGATTAAGGTTGATGACTTCGGCTGGCGGGTTAGTGCCACCCGAGCGCTTTGGCGGCAAGGAAAGCATTTTATCCGGCCCCGCCGGCGGCGTTGTTGGATTTTCGCATGTCGCCCAACGATGCGGTTTTAAGCGGTCGATCGGATTCGACATGGGCGGCACCAGCACCGACGTAGCCCGCTTTGACGGCAGCTATGAACGGGACTACGAATCGCACAAAGCGGGCATCCGAATTGTCTCGCCAATGATGGCAATTGAAACGGTCGCGGCGGGCGGCGGCAGCATCTGTTGGTTTGACGGCGTGCGTTTGCGGGTGGGTCCCGACAGTGCAGGCGCCGATCCCGGCCCAGCTTGTTACGGCCGTGGCGGTCCGCTTACCGTCACTGATTTAAACGTGTTTCTCGGGCGAATCGTGCAACAGCGATTTCCGTTCCCACTGAACCATGCTGCCGTTACGGAACGGTTAGAAGCTTTGCGAGAGGAAGTAAACCGGCAATCCGGCAAGGGATTTTCGAATTTGCAGCTGGCCGAAGGGCTGCTGCAGGTGGCGGTCTCTAATATCTCATCCGCCATTAACACCGTATCGGTGGCTCGAGGATTCGATCCGGCCGGGCATGTGTTGGTCGCTTACGGTGGGGCCGCCAGCCAGCACGCTTGTCGGGTTGCGGATCAATTGGAGATGAATGTCATCCTGTCGCACCCGTTGGCGGGAATACTTAGCGCTGTCGGAATTCAGCAGGCGGCTTCCAGCGTGCATCGATCGCAGTCTTTTCAAGCCGAGTTAAGCAATCAACGTCTGCCGGCGCTCGAACGTGTATTTGAAAAACTCACGCACGAGGCCAGCATCGCGCTCCGTCACGAAGGTGTCGATGCGCAGCAAATCCAGTTTCGTCGCTTGCTTGACCTGCGTTATCGGGGAACGCAATCGCCAATGACGGTAGCCGGTGATCGTCCTGAGCAACTGCGAGAAAAGTTTTTATCTCGCCACGAACGGGAATTCGGATATTTGATGCCTCGCCCGATTGAAATCTGTGCCGCCCGATTGGAGGCCACGAACCAGTCACCTGACGAACCAGCCATCGTGCGAAGCGTGGATCGGCCGCGCGGTTCGATGCGGGAACCGCTGGAAACGGCTCAGCGGCAGCAGTGCGTGTTTGCCGGTTCGTCCCGAGCCACGGCTCTGTTTGACCGGGCCGAGTTGAGTCAAGGTGATCGGGTGCGCGGTCCCGCCATAGTCTACGACGATTTTTCCACAGCGGTCATTGAGCCGGGGTGGAATGCGGCGGTGCTGGAGGACGGTACCCTGTTGGTCGAACGTACATCGGACAAAAACCAGCGGGTTGGTCCTGGCCAAGACGTCTCCTCGTCAACGACCAAGGCCGAAGAGGCTAATCCAGTTCAACTGGAGATTTTTAATAATCATTTCACTTCGATCGCGCGACAGATGGGCCAGCGGCTGCGACGCACGGCAATAAGCGTCAACGTCAAGGAGCGCCTGGATTTTAGTTGCGCTATTTTCACCAGGACCGGCGACTTGGTGGTCAACGCGCCGCATGTCCCGGTGCACCTTGGTGCCATGGGCGAAACAGTCCGCGCCACGATTCAATTGAACGAGGTCATTTCGCCGGGCGATATGTTTGTGTCGAACGATCCGCTGCGCGGCGGATCCCATTTGCCCGACATTACCGTCGTCACACCGGTGTTCGACGAGGGTGGCAATGAAATTGTCTTTTTTGTGGCCAGCCGCTGCCACCACGCCGAAATTGGCGGCGTCACGTCCGGATCGATGCCGCCGGACGCAAAGTGGCTTTCAGAGGAAGGCGTGCTGATTTCAAATTTCAAACTGATCGAAGCCGGCCAGGAACAGTTCGAGCGCTTGCGAGAAATGCTCGAATCGGGACCCTACCCCTCACGGGCGCCGGAGCAAAACGTTGCCGACCTGATTGCCCAAGTTGCCGCCAACCAGCGCGGCGTCAACGACTTGTTGAAACTGATCAAGCAATACTCTCAGCACGTGGTGTTACGTTACATGGAATACATTCAGCAAGCCGCCGAGTCAAAGACTCGACTGGCCTTGCGGCAAATGACGGATATCGAAACCAGTTTCGTTGATTCTCTGGACTGCGGCGCGCGAATCAATGCCCGCATCATCAAACAGGCTGATCAATTGACCATCGATTTCACCGGCACCGACCCGGTATTGCCCAATAACCTGAACGCCAACCGGGCGATTACCACCGCGGCCGTTCTGTACTGTTTGCGTTGCTTGATCGATGACGACATCCCGCTAAACGAAGGCATCTTGCGACCAGTCCATTTGGTCCTGCCAGCCTGTCTGATTAACCCGCCGCCAACGAACGATTCCCAGGCGGCGCCGGCGGTGGCCGGCGGCAATGTGGAAACGTCGCAACGGATTGTCGATGTGATACTCGGCGGGCTGGGTGTGGCGGCGGCCAGTCAGGGAACAATGAACAACCTGCTGATCGGCGATCCATCGTTCAGCTATTACGAAACCATCTGCGGCGGCACCGGGGCCACGCCCGGCCATTGCGGATGCGACGCCGTTCATAGCCACATGACCAATACACGGTTGACCGATCCGGAAGTATTGGAATCACAATTCCCGATCATCTTGAGCCGGTTTGCCATCCGCCAACACAGTGGAGGTGAAGGACAATTTCGCGGCGGCAACGGCGTGACCCGCGAATTTGAATTTCTGAAACCACTGGAGGTTTCGCTGATTACCAACCGAAGATCGACGCGCCCATTCGGGATGCATGGCGGCCGACCGGGAAAATCCGGCGTTAACCTGTTGTTCCGCGCCGGGAGTTCAGCGCCTCGTGACCTGGGCCATCAGTGCCGAGTTGAGATCATGCCGGGCGATCGTATCCGCATCGAAACACCCGGAGGCGGCGGTTGGGGCGCGCCAGAGGTGTCATAGGGAGGGTCGGGGACTGCGCGACTCGAAAACCGCGACGCGCCTTTATGCCGAGGGCAAGATTTGTGGTCGAATGACGCGGCAGTCGATAGCTGCCATGGCCTCAACCAGCTGGCGATACTGCCCGTCGTTTTGAAACGTGCCGACAATCGCCCCTCCGGAGCCGCAGAATTTTGCCGATGCGCCGCTGCGGCGGGCCACGTCTACCATCTGTTGATGCCGTGGGTGAATG
>JBFILF010000207.1:0-9021 GCA_041599835.1 Pirellulaceae bacterium | reverse complement strand
GGCGCCTCCGTCAGAATCACCGCCATCGTTCATCGAAACGCCATCACCATTGAGATCGATGGCCAGCCCGCCATTGCTGACAAATCGATTGCCGCGAATCGAGTGGCGGTCACCGGCAACGACGCGAACACCGTCCAGGGTATTGTGCGCGATCAAATTTCCCATCCCGGCGAGGACGCCACCGATCACATTCTGAGACGGATCACCCAATGGCGCCAGTTCGATGTCGTCGGTGATCAGAATCCCGTAACGGGTGTTGGCCATGGCCGTGACGCCGTCGGCCAGCACGCCAAGGTAGTTGTTGTAAACCGTGTTGCCCGTCGCACCAGCGGCGCCGATGATGATTCCCGACCCGAAATTGCCGGCGATGATGTTGCGCTCCAGCAACGCGGTTCCACCGATAAAGTTTCCTGCCGCGTTTTCAATCACGACGCCAGCATCGTAATCGAGATTGAATCCGTCACCATTGCCGATGGCAAACGACCCGGTTGGATCCAATCCGATGATATTTCCCAGTACGCGATTGCCCGTTGTTGCAACATCCTGCATCTCAACGCCGTCATCGTCGTTTCCAGAAATCACATTACCGGACCCGGCAACCGACCCGCCGATGAAATTGTCGTGAGCCCCCTGGGCAATCCACACGCCATTAAATCCGTTGGCCAGAGCCTGGGTGCCGTCTGCCGAAATGCCGATGTAATTACCGATCACGGTGTTGTTGAACGAAGCCGCACCGACGATACCAATGCCATCTTCGACATTGCCCGAAATGACATTTCGCTCACCGGCGTTAACGCCACCAATCGTGTTGCTGTCGGAATTAATGATTTCGATACCTTCATAGCCATTGCCCAGTGGCGACTGGCCATCTTTGTCGGTGCCGATGTAGTTTCCGATGATGGTGTTCAGTGACGCTCCGCTGGTGAGCATGATCCCATCATTGCCGTTGTCCGAAATGACGTTGCGGGCCGAGGCCGTATTGCCACCGATGACATTGCCATCCGCCGCGTCAATGCGAATCCCTTCCAACCCGTTGCCCAAGCCAATCTCTCCAGTTACGTCCAGGCCGATGTAATTACCCAGAATCCGGTTGTCATCCGACAAATCGCCATCAATGAAGATCCCATTCCCCGTGTTGGCCGAGATAATGTTGCGATCGTTGGCCCCGGTTCCACCGATCGTGTTGCTGGCGCCCGAGATATAAATCCCGTCGCCCGAGTTTCCAACCAACCCCGTCGTCCCGTCGTCGTTAGTGCCGACAAAAACACCGCGGATCAGGTTGTTGTCGCCGTTGATGACAATCCCGTCATCGCTGAATCGGTTGATGATCAGACCGCGAATTTCGACATTGTCCGCCAGAATGATCAAACCATCGGAGCCGAGCCCAGCCGAATCACCCTTGAGTTCGATTAACGGTACATCGACAAAGTCAGCTTTGGACCAGCCGTCGATCCGAACGGTCTCCGTGATCGGGCTCAATTGAGACGTCGGCGTAATTTTTTTGTAGCCCGATCCCAAGTCGAACTCGATGATGTCAAATCCAACGGTCGCATTGGCCTGATCGATGGCCCACCGCAGCGTACCCGCGGAACCGTCGTCGGCTCCGGAATTGACGGTAAATGTGACGAGGCTGCCCAGCCACGATTCCTGTGCCAGCGAACTGAAAACGATCGACGTTTCGATCCGACCCAGTTCGTATTCCAGCACCCAGTCGCCACCCAACAGCTGGTGTCCGGTCAAATCTTCGCTGGCCGAGATGTCGGCGCCGGTTAACGTGCCAAGCATTTCGATCAATTCCAGCCCTTCGCTGCTGGCGGCCAGGTTGCAGCCGTAAAACAACAAATCCGCATCAGCGGTCAGTGCTGAACTCCAGCCGGCAATTGCTCCCGCATAAACGTCTACGGTCTGCTGGGTCAACCAGCTGCTTCCCAACTGCACGGCCCCGGCGTTGCCGTGTGACAAAATGTGAATCGCGTCGATGCCACTTGCCCTGGCCAACAACTGGCTGATTTGCTCAATGCCGTCCCGGTGCCGATCGATAAAATGAATTGTGAATTGTCGTGATGCATCGGCCGAGTCAGTCAGATCCGCCGTCAATTGCTCGTAATTGTCGACATTGCGATCGACAATTATCCACTCCTTCCGGATTGGCTCCACCGGAATGTCAACGACGGATTCATACGGATTTTCCGCAGCCAACACCTGTACATCAAACGTCGGCGCGAGAATTTGCGACTCGACGTCGGGGCTGATCCACGGATCGGTGAATGCCTGGTCAAACGTCCCGGATTTAACCAGCATCGCAGGCGCAGCGCTAAACAACGCCGAGTCCACGACAGCTTCGGAAGGTGGCTCGAGCATCTGCACGTCGATCGGCGCGGCGCTGTACAAGACTCGCGATTCCAACTCCACGCATTGAATAGGTTGCGTTGCCGGTGATTTATCCGGTGCGCACTTGGCGTGTTTTCTTAACCACGGATTACAGCGACGTTTCGGTGGTTTAGCTGGCAGTGGGTACATACCTTCTCCGGCGGACATGGTTATCTAAAACGTAGCATTGGATTGCGCCGAAAAGTCCAACCAATCGACCGCGGTCACCGTGGCTGGCCGTGCGCAATCGTTATTTCCGCATCAACCGCGCGCGAGCACTTGGAGCGACCGGAATGAATATGCCGGTCATCCGTGTTCGTAGGCGCAATCACCTGTACGACTTCGTTCCGTCGGTTAACGAGTTGACCCCGGCTAGACAAATGGGTCTAGGTCGGACTCAATGGTGGCTGTGGCAGGGGAATACGTTTGTCTCACGATTCAGGGCCGGCGCGATGTTTGAAACTGTTCAAACCAACCATGTCATGACCATTACCATGCGCGGGGACCGAGCCAACGCCATGAGTCTGGAGTTTTGCCAACAGCTGGGCGACGCGCTGCAGCAGGCGGTCGACGGCGAAGCACGGGCCGTCGTGATCGCGGGAAACGGTCGCGTGTTTTCAGCCGGCGTCGATCTAGTTCGGCTGGTCGACGAAGGCGCAGAATACCTGGATGTGTTTTTGCCGGAGCTCGTTTCGCTGTTTCTGAAAGCCTTTACCTTTCCCAAGCCACTGGTGGCTGCCGTCGATGGTCACGCCGTGGCCGGCGGCTGTGTACTGGCCTGCGCCTGCGATTATCGCGTGATTTCCAACCACGCGCGAATTGGTGTGCCGGAGTTGCGTGTCGGCGTGCCATTTCCGGCTGCCGGACTGGAAATTATGCGGTGGTCGGCCGCGCCACAGTCGTTTCGGCAGATGATTAATATCGGGGCGACCTTCACCGGCCCCGACGCCGTGGCGGCCGGTCTGGCCGACGACGCCGTTGACGCTGAACATGTGTTGCCATCCGCAATCGCTGCCGCCGAACAGTTGTGCCTGGTGCCGCGCGACGTGTTTCACTTAACCAAGCAGCACCTGCGGATGCCGGTGATACGGCTGATCGAGCAAGGCGATCAAATGCATGGTGACGAAATTAACCGGCTCTGGCGGAGCGAGTCCACGCGGCAGGCGGTGGAACATTACGTAGCGGAACGGCTGAATAAATAGGAACAAGACAATCCCAACGGGAACAAATCTGACGAAGCAGCACGGCTCAATAGCGAAAATCAAAGGGCATTTTTGACGAAAGCTCATGAAAGCGATTATCTACGAGCAGTATGGGCCGCCCGAGGTTCTCCAGCTAAGGGAAGTAGAAAAGCCGACGCCCAACGACCACGAGGTCCTGATTCGGATCGGCGCAGTAACGGTCAATATGGGCGATTGTGAAATGCGGCGACGCGAGATCCCGAACATGATTTGGTTCCTGATACGTTTGTTCTTCGGCCTGCGAAAACCGAGGAAGCGAATTCTCGGTGCCTATTTTGCCGGAGAAATTGAAACAGTCGGTAAAGGCGTCGAGCGGTTTCAGGCAGGCGATCAAGTTTATGCCGCCTCCGGCGCTCGGTTCGGTGGTTATGCCCAATACATCTGTTTGCCCGGCACGGCTACGATTGCCGCCAGGCCCGCCAACATGAACGTTGCGGAAGCGGCAGCCGTCCCGCTTGGGGGGCTCAACGCACTGCACTACCTTCGCAAAGCAAGGATCCGCGACGGTGACCGAGTCCTCGTCAACGGAGCCGGCGGCAGTTTTGGAACCTTCGCGATACAATTGGCCAAGCTGATGGGAGCGGAAGTAACCGGCGTCGACCGCACCGAGAAGCTGGACATGTTGCGCGAACTCGGCGCCGACCATGTGATTGACTACACACGAGAAAACTTTACCGACAACGGCGAAACTTACGACGTGATTTTTAACGTGGTCGTCAACTGCCCGTATGCTGACGCCCTGCGATCCTTGAACCCTGGGGGCCGCTATCTGCTGACCAATCCAGCCGGTATCTCCCAGATGCTTCGAGCGCCATGGACTTCGCTGACCAGCAGCAAACAAGTAATCACCCAGTTCGCGCGCGAGACCGTCGAAGATCTCGACCATCTACGCGAGCTCATCGAAGCGGGCCAGCTGCGATCGGTCGTTGACCGAAGCTATCCGCTGGAACAAGCCGCCGAGGCTCACCGGTACGTCGAAACCGGCCGCAAAAAGGGAAATGTTGTCTTGACGATTCACGATACCACCCATTCTTGACCGATGGATGCGATCACCCGCCGCTGGCACGATGCTGCTGGAAACTGGAAACCGGATGCCAATTGGATCCAGGTGGAGACAATCGATGCGCACACGGCAGGCGAGCCACTGCGAATCATCGTGGCTGGTTATCCGAACATTCTCGGGAAGACGATTCTCCAGCAACGTGAATTTGTCCGCGCGAATCTCGACACCTACCGCCAACTGCTGATGCTGGAACCGCGGGGCCATGCCGATATGTATGGGTGCCTCGTTGTGCCACCGAATACCGACGATGCGGATTTTGGCGTGCTGTTCCTGCATCATGCTGGTTACAGCTCGATGTGCGGACACGGCATTATCGCCGTCACCAAGGCAGCTATTGATGTGGGCCTGGTTGACGCCACGGAACCAACGACGACGATCCATATCGATTCACCTGCGGGTCGGATTGTGGCCAGCGCGGATGTCCACCAGCGCCGCGCCGGATCCGTTACGTTTGACAACGTCGCGTCGTTTGTCGTGGAGCTGGACGCATCGGTCAACGTCCCGAGTTGGGGGGAGATTCGTTTTGATCTGGCGTTTGGCGGCGCGTACTACGCTTATGTCGATGCCGGTCAACTGGGGATCGATTTGATCCCTGCACATGTTGGTGATTTGATCCAAGCCGGACGCGATATCAAACGCGCGGTTGCCGACAACTTCGTGATCGACCATCCATTACATGCCGAGTTATCATTCCTGTATGGCATCATTTTTATCGGTCCGGCCCAGCAACCGGGACGTCACAGCCGACATGTGTGCATATTCGCCGACGGCCAGGTCGACCGAAGTCCAACGGGCACCGGCGTGAGCGGTCGCGCGGCGATCGAACACGCTCGAGGACGCTTGCCCATTGGGCAGGAAAACGTGGTCGAGAGCATTCTGGGAACGACATTTACAGTCGAAGTGGCCCGTACCACTCAGATGGGTGAGTTCGCAGGCGTGATACCCCGCGTCGGCGGCAAAGCGTTTCTGACGGGACGCCATTGGTTTTTTGTCGATCCGGCCGATCCGTTGAAACACGGGTTTTTGTTGCGTTGAGCCGCAGCCAAGCCGTCGGACTCTTAGCCAATTTCGCGCAGGCTTGCGGATTTGCCCCGTTTTTTGGCAAATTTTTGGACAGAATTTGTGACTTTAATTACCCGCACGACGGCCGGAATCCCATTTATCGATGGAGGTTTACAAAAATCTAAGAGCGCCCCCAAAAAACGACGCCGAAAACGGCTAGAATCATGGTATGCAATTTGGGCAGAAGATCAGCAGAAGTGGTGAACCGTTTCCGGTTTCACTCAAGTCGCAACATGGGAGACCCACCCATGAGAATTTTGTTGGTAACTGCCTCGCCCACCATGCAGTGGATGATTGGCCGCACGCTCAATGAGGCCGGCATCACACGAGAAAAGTCTGAGCATCAGCTGTCGGTTTGTCGCACAATGGAACAGGCCGCGGCACAGCAAAACGGATTGCAGCCACGACCTGATTTAATGTTGTTTGCCGCTGATACTCCGGTTCATGACGGTCCGGAAATTCGGTCGCTGTGCCAGATTTGCGATGAGTGTCGCGTGTGGATCGTGTACGACGGACCGGCCGATGTGGTGGAAAAGAATTTGTCAAATTGCCCCGCGCCGCTGATCAGCATTAGCGATTTTGATGCCGAATTCGTGCGCGACAATTTCGTCAGCCGCGAGCTGGCCTTCAGTCGGTAGAAGCCGAAACGTCATTGACCCAGTAACTGTGGGCTCGTCAGTTCGCCACCTGAGATCGTTCCAAAAGCTCGCCAGCTGTCCAGATCAACGTGGCCGGCGATGCTCGAAGTGGAACCGTCTAGACGCAAAATATTCACAATATTTCCGCTGTGGTAACTGCGTGCCGTAATCGCCGCGTAGGTGGGCTGGTTATCTTTTTTGCCTTCTTGCACCGAATTGAAATCGATATCGTAGGCCGCACCGTCATGCTCGTAACGGACGATGGTGTTGGGAACAAAAACGGTAGTCACTCCCGAGTGGTGTACTCGGCCGTCAGGCCATTCCGTATGCCCCGTATTTTGATGCAAACTGGGACCCAGTTTCAGTTGCCCCGTGAATCCCACAAAGGCGCCGGGCGAAGTCGGCGGCACAGGGCCGGGGTCAGCGGTATTGCGAATGTAAGAAGTAAACGCCTTGACCTCAGTTGCACATAACGTGTTGCTCGTGCCGTCGGCAACGTGGACTGGTCGTACGCGGCTGTTGACGTAAAACGGTCCATCCCCCCTGCGACCGTCGACTGGATCATAGATCAGCCAGGTTCCCATGTTGAACCCGTAGGTTTGAGGGTAGACCTTAGGCTGGCCCGACGAATCGAGTCTTACCGTGTCGTTAATTTCGTCGGGACAAAGATAGGTCGGGACGCGCATCGTAGGTACGCCTGTATCAAGCTGGGCGTCCCAGGCAATTGAAAGGTCGACTTTCGAATACGCGTTGTTTTGATCGAGAAACGGCAAAAGGCGACCATGGATGGACCAGGAACCATTGTTGGACGTCAAAATCGTGCCTGGTTCGATTTCAAAACTTGGCGGGTATGCCTGCCGTACCGACACGTAATTTTGAAGTGCCAGTCCGATCTGTTTGAGGTTGTTACGGCATTGTGTTCGTCGTGCCGCTTCCCGAATCGATTGCACTGCTGGGAGCAACAATGCCATCAAAATGCCAATAATAGCAATGACAACTAATAACTCCACTAGCGTAAAAGCGCGGACTGGACGCTTCATCTCAAGCTCTCTCGTGTTCCAAACGTGGATATCTGGTTTAAAGAATATGGTTCACGAATCGACTCGTCAATTTTTGCTGATCGGCAGGACTTCGAGCTCGAAAACTTTTCCGCTTTCCATACTCGCTCCGCCGACCAACACAAAGTGCTCATCGTCATATGGCAGCAGTCGGTGAAAGAAACGTCCTGTTTTCAGTTGGTGTATTTTTTCCCACGTGTCGCCCGCTTCATTCAAGCGGTAGACGCTGCCGCCATACGTGCTGACAATCAGGTGGCCGCCCACGTTGAAACTGGAATTGCCAAATCCCTCCATCGGATTGTCGCCTGGCAACTCGGGACCTTCGGACCAAGTGAGAGCTTTCAGATCCAGCACCCCCGCCTTGCGTGTGGGCCCGCCTTGTTGTTGCATCCCACCGATCACATACAGCTTGTCTCCCTGAAACGATACCGACAATGCCCTGCGTTTGAACGGCGGGGTCGGCAGCTTTTGCCAGTCAGAATCGTGGTCGCGGAGATCGAACATCAGGGCGTCGTCGCACCACACCGTCGGCTGGTCGCCGGCGATAGTCCAACCGCCAACGACATACAATATGTCGTCGACGACGGCGGCATCAAATGATGACCGGGCCATGGGCATCGGCGGCAGTTCGATCCAGGCATTGCCAGCGGCATCGAACATGGCAAAGTCGGCGACTGAGTGCAGATCCTGATCTTCGCCTTGCGCATTGCGGGCTTCAAAGCCTCCCAGCCGATAGACGTTGCCGCCATGCGCCACCATGGCCAAGCCCTGCAATCCTTTGCTCTTGTTGACGGCTTCCCATTTTTTTGGCTCGTCCAAGTTCAATCGATACAACGTGGCGTTCTGACCGCTTTGGTAATATTGATGCGCTTCTCCATCGTGGCCGCCGTAAATGTACAGGTGTCCGTCTGCCACGGCCCCGCCGAAACTGGTGATCCCGACCGGAATATCCGGCAACTTTTGCTCCAGACCGGTCGGAGATTCGTTCACATTTCGTTGAGCGTTAGCCATGCCGGATATTCCCCACGACAATAAACCGACGATAGCGCCAATCAGCGCAGCGTTTAACGGCTTGTTCATTTGTAAAGCTTCCCATCGAGATCCAAGGTATTGGCATTATCGGGTTCACGTCCGCGCTATTATATCGCGCGTCAAACGACTTGCGATCCCGCACAACACACAGGTGGTTCAAGCACCCGTATCATTAGCTGCTGAAAAAAGCCACTCAATGGACTTCATGGAAGATGATGGCAAGATGTCCCATCTCACGCGAGATTAGATTTGGAGAAAGGCGCGACTGGTCGAACGGACGCTAGTTCGCCGAACTTGACAGGGAATCGATCACGGGCCCTTGGTCGGCGGCAGTCCCGTGCGCACAGCTGTGGGACGACGGTGTTGCCGATTGGTGGCAGGTGGGCCGGCACAGCCGATTGAGACCGTCAAAGGCCGCCACTTTGTAGCTCTCGGCAATCGTGGGGTGGTTGAATACCTGGTTGCAGAAATATTCGATGGTTCCGCCCAGTGCCATGACCGCTTGTCCAATGTGCACGATCTCGGTAGCTGCTTCGCCAATCGAGTGCACGCCCAAT
>JBFILF010000206.1:0-9073 GCA_041599835.1 Pirellulaceae bacterium | reverse complement strand
TCAACGGCACCTATTTCGAACAGAGTTCGATAACCGTCGCGAATCGCATCCTGACGCGGCGCGTCAATAAACGGAAACTGGGCGATCGCGCCCAGTTTCAATGCCTCGGTTTGCAAGATCACCGACGCCAGGTTGGTGCGGCGGATTTCGGGCGTCGTGAATTTGGGTCGTGACAGGTAGTCTTCCTCGCTGTACAGTCTCAGGCAAATCCCGGGCCCGACGCGGCCGCAGCGCCCGGCTCGCTGTTGGGCCGAAGCCTGCGAGATCGGCTCGATCGGCAATCGCTGTACTTTGCTTCGCGGCGCGTAGCGGCTGATTCGCGCCGTGCCGGTGTCGATCACGTAGCGAATCCGCGGCACCGTGATTGACGACTCGGCTACATTGGTCGCCAGCACGACGCGCCGCGCCGATCCAGGATGAAAAATCAAATTCTGTTGGTCGGTGGAAAGCCGCGCGTACAGCGGGAGGACTTCGGTACGATTGGCGCCGTCGCCCGGAAACGACCGCGCCCGGAGCTTGTTGGACAAGCTGCGAATATCCTGCTCGGTCGGCAAAAATACCAACACGTCGCCGCGATCCTGGCCGGCCACCGTCAGCACGGCATCCACGATCGATTCCTCCAGGTCGCGGTCGACCGGGTTGCCCTGGCCGTCCAAGTGCGGCGGCTGGTACAAAATGTCGACCGGGTAATTGCGACCTTCCACCTCCAGCACCGGTGCCGGACGCGCCGGATCCAGACTCATGTGTTCGGCAAAGCGTTTCGTATCGATCGTTGCCGACGTGATGATGATCTTCAGATCGGGGCGTCGCGGCAGCAACCGCTTGAGATACCCCAGCAGAAAATCGATGTTCAGTGATCGCTCATGCGCTTCGTCAACAATAATGACTTCGTAATGTTCCAGGAAAGGATCGCGGAGTGTTTCCGCCAGCAACATCCCGTCGGTCATCAGTTTGACCAAGGTGTGCGGTTGCGTCTGGTCGCCGAAACGGATCTTATAACCAACCAGGTCGCCAATCGACGTGGACAGATGCTCGGCGATCCGCGAAGCAATGCTGCGAGCAGCGATGCGGCGCGGTTGGGTGTGGCCAATGAATCCGCTTTGTCCCAACCCCAACTGCAGGCACAGCAGTGGCAATTGCGTTGATTTGCCGGATCCCGTTTCACCGCTGACGACCACCACCTGTTGATCAGCGATGGCGTGGCGGAGATCGTCAGCGCGAGCAGCGATCGGTAATTGCTCATCCAGTTTGATCGGGGGAAACCGCGAGGCTCGCAGCTTGCGCAGCTCAATCGACGCCCGCAGTTTGTCCTGCCAGTGCTGGCGGTCGCGCGAGCGATCGTCACCCCGCTGTTGAAATGTTTCGATTTTTTTCAGCCAACGGCGCAGCCGAAACTGATCGCGCCGCATGGCGCGCGTAACATCTTCGATCGTCAAGCTATTAAGGTTGGAAGGTGCCACGTCAATTCGTCGATCCGCACCCACTCGTTATTCGGCGAGACACCCGAGGTGCGGGTGTCGTCGCAGTTCGGAAAAAAGTCACCAGGAAAAATGCAGGTCCCTTCATCAAATGGAACCTGCCCGGCAACATTTGAAAAGGGGATGCCGCCGGGTCCCGGCACTTAGTTTCGACCGTTCAGCATGTGGCAGTTGCTGCAGTTGACGATGCTCGGATCATGCACGTCATGAAAATGCGCGAAGTTGGCCTTCGACGCATCGTGCAAATGAAAGTCGTGATACAACTCGACTTCCGATTGCCCGGCGGTCCCCGGTTTTAAGGTCGCCGAAATTTCCCGCTGCTGGCCCGAACGAATCACCAGCAGCCGAACGCGATCCCCCGGCTGGTGCAACTGGATCAGCGTGTGCAGTTGCTCCGGATTGACCAGGATTTGCTCGTCGAATTTGTGCAACACGTCATGCCGCTGCAATCCCGCTTCGTCGGCGGAACTTTCGGGCGTCACGTGCTCGATGACCAATCCCACGCCGTGATCTAGTTGCAATTGCTGCCTAAGCGTGGCGTCAGTGGTGCGGACGTGCACGCCAAGTACGGCCGAATCGGATTGGTACCCACGGGTTTTCGGATCTAACACGATGAATTGGTCTGAGATCATTTTGTCACGAATAGTGTTCACACTTTCGCCGGAGTCGGCGGCTGAAACGATTTGCTTCGCGCCATCCTGCGAAGCCGCTTGATTGCCGGCCCACACACAGGTTGCGACCAGGAAAACGATCAAGCAGCTGGTGGCGATGTAAAAAGCGGCGGATGGACGGTTAGCTTTCATGAGAGACCTGTTGTCTTAAATAATGGGTAAACAGTTTTTTTGTTGGCGTTACGTGTCACGGACCGCTGCGACAACGATCTGGCGGACCGGCATTTCAATGTCCTGTTCCTGTCCGGTGGCACGATCGACGGCCTTGAATCTGTACCAGCTGGTGGCCCGATATTTGCGAACCGGAATGACGCCGTTCAGCAAAAACAGGCCGTCATCCTCAAGTTCAACCGGCGGCCGCACATCCGCACGACCTACCGGAACGAGTTCCGCCAAGGCAATGTGCGGCCGACTGGTTCTGGCCATATCCGATTCGGGATTTGAAAAATCCACCGCGGGCAGTGACACACCGATCATCAAGCCTGCGGCCGCCGAAAACAGCGGCAGCACGGCAGTGGTCCAAGCCGATTTGCGCCGAGATCGCGTCGGAAAGCCGTCAGGTGCTTGGTCGGCGCGCCACGGTGAATCGGGCGGCTTGACCAACGACATTTGAGCCAATAGTTTTTCCACGGATTTGCTCATAATTCACCTTTCAAACAATCAGTTAACCGTTCAAGCGCACGGCGATACCGAGTGGCGACGGTCTTCCAAGGCTCGTCGAGCACCTGTCCCATCTGCCGAAACGTCAGGCCCCCGTAAATTTTCAACACCACAGCTTCGCGGTACTCGCCTGGAAGTGAATCAATCGCGCGACGAATCTGTTGATCGCGTTCGCGACTCAACGCCGAATCGTCCGGCGCCGAACAGTTGGGCGGTGCCGCCGGCGCGTATCCGTTGAAGATGGACTCGGTCATACGCAGTTGCCGCGAGTTGCGACGTAGCACGTCGCGAGCCGCATTTCGAACACTGGCGTAAATGTATGCTACTTGATCGCCACCAACGCTGTCACGGCGAGCCAGTTTTGAGAACGCATCGTGAATCGCATCTTCGGCGTGGCCGCGACAGCGGGTGATCGACAATGCCAGCGTGAACAACCCCTGCCGATGAGTCTGGTAAACAGTCTCCAGTTCGGAACGATTCATCGATCTGCCGCTGGCCGAATTAAGGTGTCATCAATTCCAAAAACGCTCCAGCGCTTATTTGTTCTTCGTCAAAAAGTCGAAAATGAGGCAAGAAACCCGAGAAACGGCCGCGGTGGTGCGGCCGTTATCAGGTTGTTTTGATGACAGGTCGGAGCCGGAACCGGCACCACCATGGTTTAGGGGAATTCCGGATTCAGCCCGAGATGTTTGGCCAGAAACGCCCATTGATCGGCGATTTCCTCGATGATCATGGCCGTCGGTTTGCCGCTACCATGACCGGCACGGGTCTCGATTCGAATCAGCACTGGCGCGTCGCCATCGTGGGCCTGCTGCAACCGGGCGGCAAACTTAAAGCTGTGTCCCGGCACGACCCGGTCGTCGGTGTCCGCCGTGGTGACCAAAGTCGGGGGGTACTCCGCGCCATCTTCCAGATTGTGATACGGCGAGTAGGCGTACAGCGAGTCAAATTCCTCCTTGCTGTTCTGCGAACTTCCGTAATCGTCGACCCAGTAGCGGCCGGCGGTCCAGTTTTGAAATTTGAGCATATCCATCACGCCCACTGCGGGCAGGCAAGCGCCAAACAAATCGGGTCGCTGGGTCATGCAGGCGCCCACCAGCAATCCGCCGTTGCTGCCGCCTTGAATTCCCAAGCGGTTGCTGGAGGTGTAGTTGTTGGCGATCAACCATTCGGCCGCCGCGATGAAGTCGTCAAAAACGTTTTGCTTGTTGGTTTTGGTGCCGGCCTTATGCCACTTCTCACCATATTCACCGCCGCCGCGCAAATTGGCCACGGCAAACACGCCGCCCATTTCCATCCACTGCAGTCGCGTGACGGAGAAACCCGGCGTCAGCGGAATATTGAATCCACCATAACCATACAACAACGTCGGATTCTTGCCGTTCAGCTCAATGCCTTTCTTATGGGCAATGAACATCGGCACACGGGTACCGTCTTTGCTCTGATAGAAAACCTGTTTGACTTGGAAATCGGCCGGATCAAAGTCCACGTCAGCTTGCCGCATCAGCGTGCTGTCGCCGGTAACCATGTCGTAGCGGTAGATGCTGGGCGGCGTTGCAAAGCTGGAAAACGAATAGAACGTCTCGGTATGGATTTTTTTGCCACCAAAGCCGCCCGCCGAACCGATGCCCGGCAACTCGACTTCGCGAACAAATACACCTTCACGATCGTACATTTTGATTTGCGTCACGGCGTCTTTCAGGTATTCGCAAATCAACGTGTGGTTTACCAAGCTGACACCGGTCAGCGCCTGCTCGGCTTCGGGAACAATCGTTTTCCAGTTCTCCGGCTCCGGGTGATAGACGTTGATGGCGATGATCTTGCCGTTGGGGGCATCCCGTTTGGTTTTGAAGTAAAACGTGCTGCCGTAGTTTTCAATGAACGAATACTCGTTGTCGAAGTTGTCGATCAGCTTGACCAGTTCGGCATCCGGATCGGTCAGCGATCGGTAATAAATCTGGTAACGGTCGTCGGTCCCTTTCCAGACGGTAATCACCAGGTAATCACCGTCTTCGGTGACCGTTGGAATGAAGCCCCAATCGGGATGTTCCGGATCGGCGTGGACCAATACGTCGTCGTCTTGGCTGGTGCCGACTTTGTGAAAGTAGATCTTATTGTTGAGATTGGTGCTCTGAAACGCTTCGCCTTCCTCGGGGGCCGGAAAGCGGCTGTAGTAAAAACCGCTGCCATCCTTCAGCCAGGAGACGCCGCCGAATTTGAGCCACTTCAATTCTTCATCCAGCAATTGGTCGGTCTGGAAATCCTTGACTCGCCACGTCCGCCAATCCGAGCCGCCGTCCTGGATGCCATACGCCATGTAGCGCCCGTCATCGCTGAATGCCAGACCACCCAAGGCGACTGTTCCATCGTCTGACCAGGTGTTGGGATCAAGGATCAATTCCGGCTCGCTATCCAGCGTATCCATCCGGTACAGCACGGAATGGTTTTGCAATCCGTCGTTTTTTGAAAAATAGTATTGGTCGGCCACTCGGAATGGCGTGCTGAATTTTTCGTAATCCCAAAGTTTTGTCAGGCGGGATTCAATTTCATCACGGTAAGGCAACGATTCGAGATACGCAAAGGTGACTTTGTTTTGCTCCGCGACCCATTGCCGCACCTCGTTCGATTCCCGCACGTCATTTTCCAGCCACTGGAATCGATCCAGTACTTTAACGCCAAAATACTCATCGACATGGTCAATCATTTTGGTGTCGGGGTAAGTGATCTTTTGGGCGGACAGGTGCGAGTTTAGCGCCACGCAAGTTGCCAGCGCCGCCACAATTGGTTTCAGCGGTTTCATGTCGGCCTCGACGGTTGACGGTATAGTTACTTGTTTGATGACATCCCTGAAAGACCCGTCATCATATCGCCCAACTGCGGCCGGCTAAAGTGGATGGGCGTGGGGGTGACGGGTGTTCACAGAGCCAGGAACGGCTGCTTGCCCGTGCGTTGCCATCACCGCCCGAAGTCTTGCGGCTCGGGTCCCGTACGAGTTGGCTGGGGCGCCCCATGACGCTAAAAATGTTTTTCGCGATCCCCGCCGCTCGGAACCACCGTCCTCGCCTCAGGTCGCCCATTGCTCTTGCGATGTGTAACGATTGCTACGGTTTTTCGTGGCAATAATTGACCGGTATCCAGCGTTCTGATGCGAACCGGCAAGATTGACGACTATGCTAGTGATAGATGAACACCTTCGATTGGAGCCGGATCCGTGAAAGCTGGAAAAACCATCATCGATACTGTCGCATTGATTTGGCTTGCGGTGTCAGGATGTTGCATTCTTGCGGAAGTGTCGCATGCCGCGCCGCGGGAAACGTCGGAGGGAAGAGCAAGTGCGCGGCTTGAGAGCGGCCAACAAATTCGTATCGACGGCGTCGTGACGCAACGACAAAAATACTCGTTCACGCTTCAGGCGGCCGAGCGTGATTTTGAAGTGTTCATTCCGAACGCCACCGCGGTCCGGCTGCGATTGACGCGGCCGGTAATCGATTGGGAACACCGGCAACTGCTTATCACACTGCCAATTTCGGCTGCCGATGGGAATGCGGACAACAACCAGGTTCTCCGTTATCCGATCCCGAACCGGGTTTTTCTGACCGCCGAGTTTTCATCCGCCGAACAAAAACGCCAGGTGATGGCAGCGCCGGATAAACGCTGGGCCAAATACACCTTGTCGGCCGCACCGGGCCGGCCAGCGGATTCGCCGTTTTACCTGCAGGGCGAATTGCTGCCAGGCAAACAACCCGGCGCGTTTCAATTGCGAACCGCCGGAGGGCTACACAGCTGCCGTCTCGGACCACGCCACGGCAAACTAGAAGGCTTCAGCATCCTGGATCTGCAGCCGCACGTCACGGAAGCGGTTGTGATTGGTGGGTTCGACGGAGAAAAAGTGACTGCGGAACGAATTGAGTTCATGCACGTGGGCGACCCGCTGCCAAACGAGAATCCCGATTTGCCAAGATGTTTATTTTTGGGCGATTCGATTTCGTTCAATTACCAGCGGCCGCTGCGCGAGGCGTTGAGCGGGGTTGTGAACTTGCATCACCCGCCAACCAACTGTGGTGGCTCGGACAATTGGACGTCGATTCACCGCTGGCTGGGCAGTTACCGCCAACCAGGACGCAACTGGGATGTGATCGCCTTCAATTTCGGTCTGCAAGATGATCAGTTGACGAAAACCGAATACCAGTCCAATCTGCGCCAAGCCATCGACCAGCTGCGAAAAGCTGACGCCAAATTAATCTGGGTCACGACGACACCCATTCCATTTGGGATGCTCGATGGGGCAGGCACACGTCAGTCGCCGGATGAACGGAAGGCGTTGATGGAATCCGCCCGTGCATTGGCCCCGCCGCAGCTGGTTGGCCATCTACCGGGCCGGATGGCCATGCAAAACCGGTGGGCCGCCGAAGTATTGATCGACCACCCGGACATCGCGGTATGTGATCTGTGGCAGGTCGTCGAAGATGGCCGAAGCGGGGATTTCTCGGAATGGTGGTTTGGCAAGCGCCCCAACTTTGAATACTCGCACAGCGTGTGGCTGGGCCGCGAATTGGCCCGCAGCATTCTGAGCAGCCTGGGCCGCGATGACAGCCAACTCAAGCCGCTCGACGTACATGCCCTCAAAATCGCCGGCCCAAAAAATAAATGACTTATCCGGATGCCACGGATCTGCGACTCTGTGCCGTTGCGGCGGTCCCATGCGCAGCCCCCTGTTCCGCCACGGTATTTAACGGACTGGGGACCACGCCATTGGCAAATTCCAGCGCCGGCAATGGCGCCGCGGGAAATGCCGAGACGATGAAAAATGCCATTGCCGCTACGACAAAGGCCCAACCCAGGCGATGACCGATCATCAACACCTCGCTCCCCACCTCAAAAACAAGCCAATTGGATAAGCGGCGTCCTCTTATTTAAGCGGCCGGCCGGTTGCAAATTCTGTGGTGTTGCTGGCCGGGGCGACATCGCCGCAAAGCGGGTCAAAAAAATTCGCTTTTCCCAGTTGACGCCGGCTGGCCTTTATGTAACCTAATGGTTACATATTATGAAACTCGACCACATGGATCTCGTTTTTCAGTCGCTGGCCCACCCGGCTCGCCGCCGCATTCTGGACCTGGTGCAGCAAGCGCCGGGGTGCAGCGTGAACGCGCTGTGCCGACATTTCAAAACCAGCCGGATCGCCGTCATGAAGCACTTGAAGTTGCTGGAGGCCGCCCAGTTGATCGTTTCGCAAAAAGCGGGACGCACGCGCCAGCTTTATTTCAACGTGGTGCCCATCCAAATGATTTACGACCGCTGGACGACGGAGTACAGCTCGTTTTGGGCAAGCAAAGTGGCCGATCTGAAGAAGAAAATCGAGGCCAAGTCACGTCGCTCGCGGGCGGCGCCGCGAACCGGCACGAAGCGCAAATCATCCGCATCGCGCCTCAAAAACAAACCTTAAATCCAGGAGTACAGCATGAATGACGTCAAAAAACCTAAACAGGTTTATCGTGCCGTGATCGCCGCAACACTCACTGACGTTTGGGATGCGTTGACCCAACAGGGCCAGCCACTACCGTTCTTTTTTGGATCCGTGCTGCACACGACGGGATTGGCCCCCGGCGCGCCGATTCGCATGCGCACGCCCAACGGCAAATACACGGGAGTGGTAGGCGAAGTGCTGGAAATCGAGCCGCCACACCGGTACTCGCACACGATGAAGTTCACGCACCTGGACGATCCGGTTTGCAAAGTAACCTATGAGTTAAAGGAAGTCGGGGACGGGGTGGAATTCACGTTGATCACCGAAAACGTTCCGGTGGGCACCAAAAGCGAAAAATTTATGGCCATGGGCGGCGATTTCATCGTTAAAACGCTCAAGTCGATGGTGGAGACGGGAAAACCGCCACTGAAGTCGCGCTTGATTCTGCTAATGAGCAAGCTGACCGAGCCGCTGACGCCCAAAATTTGTCGCAGCGAAAATTGGCCGTTTGAAAAACAAATTTCATAGCAAAAACTGACTACTCACCTAACACCTGTCAATTGGAGAATATCATGGCTAAAAGCATCGTTTCCGTCGTCGTGTCTTTCGTCATCTGGAGTATACTGTGGGTCGGTGGGGGGCGCGTCGGAGCCGCGGTGTTTTCAGGCTCATACAACGAGAGCGGCATACCGACGGCCAGTGGCATCTTGGTGGGCTTCATTGTTTACAGCCTGCTGCTGTCGATCCTGTCCGGATTCGTCTGCGCCAAACTGGCACCACCACCGGTTATGAGACACGTG
>JBFILF010000205.1:0-9086 GCA_041599835.1 Pirellulaceae bacterium | reverse complement strand
GACGGTCGGACCGTGCGGACCGTATTTGAGTCGCGTGGAACTGCCACAGTTACCGACGAGTGCACGACCGGTGGCGATGCCGATGCGGAAGCGCATCGCTCGTCCCACCAGTTCGGCCCAGTCCGCGTTGATCCGCTGCATGGTTTGCTGAAGTTCGATTGCACAAGCGACGGCAATCCGCGGATGATCCGGCATGTCGATGGGGGCATTCCAAAACGCCGCCAGCCCATCACCGTAAAAGTCGATGATTACGCCGTTGTGCCGGTCCACGACTGCAGACCAGCAATTCATCACGTCGCCGATGATTTGATACGTCAGTTTTGGATCGAGCTGCTCGGCCAACCGGGAAAACTGTTGCAAATCAGCAAACAAGGCCGTGACTTCACGAGCGGTGCCGTGCAGTGCCGATGGATCTCGTTGCAACTGCAAAGCAATCTGGCTGGGAAAGGCACTTTGCAGCAAGGCCGCGCCCTCGGCGATTTGCTGTTCTTTTTCCGCCCGGGCCTGGGCCGCCGTGACTGCGTCGGCAATAAGTTGAATGAAATAGGCTTCCAGCGGGCGAACGCCGCGCCGCAGATTATCTTGGTGCTGGCGACGAATTCCGTACACGGCACCGACCACTCGATTCTGTTGATCGAACACCGGCGAAGCGACAACGGCGGATTGCTGTTTATCAAATTTGCTTTGATTCAGCTCGTTCGAGTCATGAAACAGCGTCTGACCCGACTGCTCCACACGCTCTAACAAATCTTGTCGAAACGATATTTCAATATCCGGCTGCGGAACAAAACTGGCTTCGATCGCCCATTGTTTGTCTTGCTTGAGAATGATCATGCCGGCGTCCATTCCCCCGGGATCAATTACAGCGCGGGCCGCTGAATTCAAAAACGACTGCGGCCCATCCACAATGTTTTGCAGCGAAGACAGGCAATGGAACCACTCCGACAAAGTGGTCGCCGAAGGTGCGGCGCCCAACGATTCCGGCAACAATTGGCCCCCAGCTGAATGCTGGCCTGTTTCCGGCAGATAATTCAAACTCTCGTCGGCGGCGCATAATCGGCACGGGTCAAACACACGGATAATCGTTTGGCCGATTCGCAACGTTACCGGCAATTCTGCCCGGCAGGCGGCGCCTTGGTATAACCGTTGGCCACCCGGCCGCACCATGGTGCGACCTAGATTCGTGATTTGAATCTTGGTCGCTGCGTCAGTCTCGGCTCGCTGGAAAACGCATTGTTGTGGCGAGAAATCGTCGCTGCGGATCACCAGTGTGTTGCTAGCGTCGCGCGCGGATCCCAATTGAACCCGTTCATCTGCATGAATGGATTGTTGATGTAGCTGCGGATGATAAACGGCAATGCCCAGCATGGGGTGATCGCGAGAGGAGTTTGGGGGGGCGGCCAGCGAAATCGGATCGACAAACTCTACGTCGTGAAAGGCATGGTTGATACAACCTGCGACCAAATCGGTCTGTTGAAGCGGATCGATGGGCTGCGTCGATAACTTCTGTGTGTGTTGACACGTCCCGTTTACCGGTCATGCCGGTTGTACCGGTCGCGAAGTGATGGGCATCTGGGTTGGTATTTAGCAGCAATGGATTCGATCTTTCCGATCCTGGGCATCGTCTTGATTGGCGTGGCGTTGATACAGATGGGAATGTGGACCGGTACCACCCTGTTGCGCGCGTCGCTGGACAGGAAAAAGTATCTGGCGGAAATCCAGTTATTGCGACAGCAGATTTATGAGCGTTCGACGGCCAGTTCGAGCGAGGCATCCGGCCTTGCCAATGCCGGTCAACGCTTAGACGAATCACCGATCGCAACGGCCAATGAGGCATCGGTTCAGGCTGGTCGCTGGCAAGGGTATCGCAAATTCCGCGTCACACGATTGGTCAAGGAAACGTGGAATTGCACTTCGGTCTATTTGCAGCCACTGGATTTGAAAACACTGCCGGTTTACCTGCCGGGGCAGCATATCACAGTCAAGCTCCAGTTGCCGGGCAGCGACCGGCCTTGCATTCGCTGTTACACGTTGTCAGATGCTCCGGGCGGCGACGAGTTTCGCATCACGGTCAAACTCGTCGGACCGTCATCCCCGAGTTCACAATCCCCGTCAGGTGTGTTTAGCACATTTGTCAATCGCCAGCTGCAGCCGGGCGAGCTGATCGACGTCAAAGCGCCGAGCGGCTCATTCTTTTTGCAACCCGGAACCCAGCCCGTAGTGTTGTTGGCCGGCGGCGTCGGCATTACGCCCATGATCAGCATGATCAATGAGATTATCGCCAAACAACCTGACCGCAAAGTCGTTTTGGCGTACGGCGTCCGCAATGCCAGCGAGCATATATTTCGCCAGCACCTGACCAAGATTTGCCAGGAGCACGAAAACATCCACATGGTCAGCTGCTACTCGCAGCCTGGCGACAACGACCGGGCCAATGTCGATTACCAGGTCAGCGGTTTCGTGAGCGTTGATGTTCTGAAGCAAATTTTGCCGACGCCCAATTTTGATTTTTACTTGTGTGGTCCGCCGGCGTTTATGGACAGTTTGTACAGCGGTTTGATGGAGTGGGGCGTCGCGGACGAGCAAATCCGTTTCGAAGCGTTTGGACCGGCAAGCATCAAAACCGTCAAGCACTCCACTGCGGACCAAGCGGACCACCAAGCTGAATTGCCACCTGGGAACGCCCCCACGGCGACGTTTGCCAAATCGGGTGTGACCGTGACCTGGGGCAATCAGCACGACAACCTGTTGGAACTGGCGGAAGCCAACGGCGTCATGATCGATGCCGGATGCCGGGCCGGAAGTTGCGGCACTTGCCAGACCAAACTGCTGAGCGGCCAGGTGCAATACGAAGATCCCGACTTGGTCGATTGCCCACCGGGCTGGTGCCTTCCCTGCATTGCCCGACCTGCCAACTCACTGGAACTGGATGCCTAATCACAATCCGTCATGATTCACAAACATACATTTGCAGTCGGTTGCCTGGTTTGGCTATTGGTCAGTGGATCCAATGCCATCGGCCAATTGACGGTTTGCGATCCGGCGAAAGTTGTGTCGTCAGAGTCGTGCGCTAAATGCCACGCCGGAGAGGTGCGGGTGTGGCAGCAAACACCGCATTTCCAAACATTCGAACAACTGCACCGGGACCCGCGGGCCAAGGAAATCGCCCAAAAAATGGGGCAGCGTTCCATCAAGCGCGGCGATCTGTGCGTGCAATGCCATTACACAAGGCAGGAGTCCAACGGTCGGGTTCGCGCGATCTCGGGAGTGTCATGCGAATCATGTCACGGCGCCGCACGGGACTGGTTGGACATTCACAACAATTACGGCGGGCCAACGGTTGCCCGGGAAAGTGAAACGCCGACGCACGCCCAGCAACGGATCGCCGCCAGCATCGCCGCCGGGATGCGAAATCCAAAAAACTTATACCTGGTCGCTCAAAGCTGCCTTGGTTGCCATACCGTTCCCAACGAACGGCTCGTGAACCACGGCACGCACAAAGCGGGCAGCGAACAATTTGAATTGGTCGCCTGGTCCCAAGGCATGTTGCGTCACAACTTTTTGCGCACCAACGGCGAGTTCAACGCACCCAGCCCGCCAGAGCGGCTGCGCGTGATGTTCGTCGTCGGAAAAATCGCCGACCTCGAATTCAGCACGCGGGCCACGGCGCTGGCCACCGAACGAGGCACCTATGGATTGACGGTGGCCAACCGCGCCGCATCGCTGGCGAGCGAACTGTACGAAATTCAACAGCTGGTCAACGACCCCATGCTGGAACAAATCCTAAAGTCGTTTGCGGCAGCGAGGTTAGCAACCAACAACGCCAAACAGCTGAACGAAATTGCCGACGAGATCAACCGCTTGGGAATCCAGTTTGCTGAGCAGGTCGAGCCGGAGGCGCTGGCCGATGTCGACGTCATGTTGCCCAAACCGGCTCAATACAAATAGCGACACAAATAGCGATGGATCGTTGACCGGGCAGCTGCACGCGGAGCAAACGGAGTATCAGCAATGACCGCCACTCAAGTGATTGTTAAACGACCGCAGCGGTGGGATACGCCGCTGGACGAGAGCATGGACTCGGCGACCGTCGAGCGGCTGCTGTCGATACCGCCGTTTTCCCATATGGACGAATCCAGTTTTTCACCGGCGGTGCCACTCCGCGGTATCCTGGAGAATGACTGCCGATTGCTGCAGCTGGAAGAAGGCGACATCATTATTCGCCAAGGCGATTACGGTCATAGCGCGTTTTTGACGCTGGCAGGATCGGCGCTGGTCGCTCTGGTGCCATTGCCGCCCGAAGTATTAGGCCGACCGGCTGGCAAAAAGAAATCCTGGTTCGAGTCGCTCAGTCAGCTGTGGAGTAACAGCCGCGTTGCCGAAGCCCGCGCGCTTGCGGCACCCGATAAAAGTCCGATTGGTTCTCGGGGATGCGGCGAGCAAACACGAGTCTTCATCCAAGACATCCCCCGCGTCATTGATTTGAACCAAACGGCCGAAATCAAAACAGGTGAGTTATTTGGAGAAATCTCGGCTCTGACCCGTACCCCGCGCACGGCGACCGTGGTTGCCGCCAATTCCTGTGAACTGTTGGAGATTCGTTGGCAAGGATTGCGGGAACTAATTCGTCGCGATCCGGCGTTGCGTCAGCATGTCGACGCCCTCTATCGCGAAAACAGCCTCCGCGTGCAACTTCGCGAAACACCGCTGTTTTCCCGATTGTCCGATGAGTCAATTGCCCAACTGGCCGAACACACTCAGTTTGAAACATTCGGCAATTTCGAATGGAATGCGAAATTCAAACAACTTGACGCCCGTGACGTGGCCGACCGCATCAATGCCGAGCCGCTGATCGCAGAGCAGGGCCATTATGCCGACGGGTTGATTTTGATCCGTGGCGGGTTCGCGCGACTTAGCCGCCAACATGGCGATGGGCATCAAACCATCGCTTATTTGGGCAAGGGCGAAACGTTCGGTCTGCGGGAATTGGCCCACAACTGGCGGACCGGCGAGCAGCAGCCGTGGATGTTGAGCTTGCGGGCAGTGGGTTACGTGGACGTTTTGCGGATTCCGGCGGCCACGATCGAATCCATCGTGTTGCCCACGCTGGATGCCAATGAGATGCCTCCGCCGATTGAAACCCACACGGAGTACGCACAACGCAAGCCGGAACGAAGAAAAGTTCAGCGGGAAGACACGATTGAAACCAGCCTTTTGGAATTTCTGGTGGAAAATCGATTCATCAACGGGACCCAGGCGATGTTAATCGATCTGGATCGATGCACGCGGTGTGATGATTGTATTCGGGCATGCGCAGCGACTCACGACAACAACCCCCGATTTGTCCGCAGCGGCCAAACTCATGATCACTGGATGGTGGCCAACGCCTGCATGCATTGCGCCGACCCGGTGTGCATGATCGGCTGTCCCACGGGGGCGATCGGACGCGATGCCGTGGCGGGTCACGTTTTGATCAACGATCAGACATGCATCGGCTGTGGAACGTGTGCCAACAGTTGCCCGTATAACAATATTCGGATGGTCGAGATTCGGGACCGCCGTGGCTCACCGCTGATCGACCAGGCAACCCAGCAGCCTCTTCAGAAGGCCACCAAGTGCGATTTGTGCAGCACCCAATCGGGCGGACCCGCCTGCCAGCGAGCTTGTCCGCACGATGCGCTGGTTCGCATCGATTTGACCTCTCCCACGCCCTTATACGATTTGACGCAGCGTTAAAGCGAATGAGCCCAATTCAAACCAAATCAAGTTTTTTTGCCCGCCGCCGCCGACTCGGTTTGTTCCTGCTGGCGCTGGCGGTTCTGGCAGTTTGGCTGGTAGCGCAGTGGCAGGACGCCAACTTGGGCCAAAGTGCCTATTCAACCGGCTACGTGTTGATGGGCTGCCTGGTATTTTTGGCGGCCTACAACTTGCGAAAGAAAATTGCCTTTTTGCCTTGCCTGGGTAGCAGCCGCCTGTGGATGCAACTGCATATTTACGTTGGCTTCTTTACGGTTGCCTTGTTTCTGATTCACATCGGCTGGCATTTCCCCAGCGGCACCTTTGAACGATTCCTGGCCGCGCTGTACGTGATCGTAGCCGGCAGCGGAATGTACGGTCTGTACCTGACGCGAACCGCGCCGCAAAAACTCACCGCGGTCGGCCACGAAGTGGTGTTTGAACAAATCCCATTGCTACGTCGGCGGTTGGTCGATCAGGCGCGGCAACTGATTCTCGACTCTGCTTCGACCTCAGAAGTGCTGGCCAAATTTTACGTAAACCGGTTGGCCCCGTTTCTGGAACGGCCTTGTAGCCTGGGATACTTGCTGGTCCCTACGTCGCGGCACAGCAAACAACTAATTGCCGACATTCGCGATCTCGATCGATACCTGTCCACGGCTCAGCGAAAAGCAGGTCGGGACCTGGCCGGGCTGGTCAAGCGCAAAGACGATTTGGATTACCACTATGCCCTTCAAGGCCGCTTGAAAATCTGGTTGTTCGTGCATATCGGGTTGACTTACGGTCTGTTGATTACCGCAGTGCTGCACGGCGTAATGACTCACGCGTTCGCCGGAGGCATGCGATGACCGGACCGCAGCTGCAAGACGCGCCACTCGGCTATCAGCGACCCCATGACCGGCTGCAATGCACAGCTGAATTGGAGGCATCGTGCGGAGGATCGGGAGTCCATCTGCAGGAACATTGTCTGCCACGTCCAAGCACCCGGTTTCATCGCGGAATGTTTGTCACCGTTTGCACTTCGTTGGTCATGGGATTTCTGATCGTGATGTTCAACGGACCGCGCCGCAACGAGTTTTTGGCGCCCGGACCGCTGGCCGACAAGCATGCGCAAATTCTGCAGCAGCACGGCGCGGCGCGGTGTTCGACTTGCCATGCTGCTGGTGACGCGACGTTGACTTCCTGGATTGCCGATGCCGTTAGCTCGGGACGGCACCTGCCCGTTTCCCAATCGCAACTTTGTCTGGATTGCCACCGCAGTGACTTGTTCGACGAATTCGCCTTGCATGCTCATAATCTGCCTCCTTCGCAACTGGCAGCGGTCACTGCGTCCCTGCGCGATCATCATCCCGGTCAATCGATGGGCCATCCCTACGACGCGGAATCCGAATTGGCCTGTTCGTCCTGCCATCGTGAACATCATGGCGCCAATTTTGATCTAACTGCGTTGACGGACAAACAATGCCAGGTCTGCCACTCCCAACAGTTTCGCAGTTTCGCGGAAGGGCACCCCGAATTTGTCGACTGGCCGTTTCGACGTCGCACCGCTATTGCGTTCGACCACGTCTCGCACGCGCTGAAACACTTTGAGGAAAAAAATACCGAATTTGACTGTCGGCAATGCCACATCGATGACGCGGGCGGCGTCGTAAAACTGGTGGCGCCCTTTGAGACCAGTTGCGGGCAATGCCATACCGAGCAAATTCAAAACAGCAGCCAGCCGGGATTTACGCTGTTCCGTTTGCCGATGGTCGATCAACAAGCAATCGCGGATGCCGGACTTTCGATCGGAACGTGGCCACCTTACGCGCAAGGAGACTTTGACGGGCAGCTGTCGCCGGCCATGAAGCTGATGCTGTCAGCTGATGCAAAAGCCGCTCAAATTCTATCGCGACGAGGACAAGATTTTCAGTTCGGTGATTTCGACCCCGAAAACTCTGCTGATATCGATGATGCCGTGGCATTGGTGTGGAGCATCAAACGACTATTAAACGAGTTGGCCGAAGACAGCGAGAGTTTTGAGCGGCGATTGCACACGGCGCTGCAGCGGGATCTTACGGGAGTTCAGCTGCAGGGCATGGCATCCGGCTTGAACCAGGCGATGTTCCGCGACGCGCGCGATCGCTGGTTGCCGGATGTGGCAACGGAACTCGTTCAATATCAATCGGCGACCAATGAACGAATCCGGACGCGCCGCGCCGTTTTTGGGCGGCCCAACCTGGCCGGACTGCAAGACCAAACCGTCCCGTTAGCGGAAAATCCGCTGTCCCGGATTTTCGCCGACGATGATTCTGCTCAACCACATCTTTCAACGGCCAATTCGCACCCGGCGATCATCCACCACAACCCGCCAGCGACCGCCGGTTCGGCGGATCAACCGATCCACAACCAGTACATCGGCGAGGACGCGTCGCGGCCACCCAAAACGGTGTTGCAAATTCAATCGGCCAACGAGCCCGATTTGTTGGCTCGCAATCCGCTGGTTGATTTGTTGGCTGGGGAGGCCGGCGCCCCGTCGAAGCCTCCGACCATTCAAACTCCGGTCGTCGAGCTGGCGCCGGACGAAAACGACCGTTTGGCCAGCGATGATGCGGCCGCTGTGACACGAAAAAAACTGCCCATCTCCGACGGACCCGGCTGGTATCGCGACGACCGCACATTCTCCATCAGCTATCGCCCGGCCGGTCATGCCGATCCATTGGTCCGGCACTGGACTGATGCGGCTTTGAATGCCGCCCACCAACCCGCGGTCTCCGTTTCCGGTTTGCTAGAGCAACTCAACCACGTCGAGGGCATGGGCACCTGTCGCAGTTGCCACACGGTGGACGCTTCACCGGAGGGTGATTTGGTTGCCAACTGGTCACCCCGTTATCGAGACGTTTCCGTCAACTCGTTCACCGAATTTGCCCATCGGCCACACGATATTCAAAAATCGTTACAGGACTGCACATCCTGTCATCAGCTCGATTCGAGCGCGACCAATGCCAAACGTTTCCGATCGTTGGATACCAGTGATTTTCGCAGCAATTTTGTGGCGATCAGCCGCAGCGATTGCGCCAGCTGTCATCGGCCCGGTGGAGCCAGCCACGGCTGCGTGGATTGTCACCGCTATCATATCGGCAGCCGCGTTCCTCACCGCCGTTAATGGCGGGCGAACTAGTAATACCGGAATTTGTCACCGTCGGACCTGTGGGACAATTAACCTTGTTGGGGCCGCATTGGCAAACGAAAGCCATGGTTCAATAGTTTTTTGTCTCGAATCTGACGATTGTCCGTCTGTTGAAAATTCTCTTCTGGCAGCTTAAGCTCGAATCTCCGCTACAACGGTGTGACCCGTCTGATTCTCATTT
>JBFILF010000204.1:0-9110 GCA_041599835.1 Pirellulaceae bacterium | reverse complement strand
GCTGAGGCGGGATACGACATTGAATGGCCGGCCGGCTACCTTGGCATCAACTCCGGAGGGCAGGAATACCGCCTGGCCCGTTCTCGGGCCGCTGGCAGCGGCCAACTGGTCATCTCCGATTTGAGCGGCACTCAACTTGGCCATCGAACGCCGGATCTCCTGGCCCAGCTGGACCGTAGTGATTACGAATCGTTTTTTTGTCTGGATCTGGACGCCGACAGTTGGTCGCCGACGGCCTTGGCGGCGCAAATGGTGTCGCGGTTTGACATCAATACGCGCCCCACGAATTTTCAATTGAATCCGGCCGCCCACGACAGCTGGAGAAACGAAGCGGACCGGCGTCGCAGCCGTTTGGAGTTCGTGCGACAGGAACTAAATCGGCTGGGCGATGAACGACAATCGTTGCAGGCACAACTTGAGCGGTTACAAGTGCAAAACCGCGAGGGCCGATCGACTCTCGAATGCGAATTGGACGATCTCGAAGTGGACATGGGCAGGTTGTCGGCCCGACTATACGGCCAACGCGACAATCGGACCCGATTGCAACAAGAGATCGCCGAGTTGGCCCAGCGAATTGAACAACTAGAGCGGCAACCCCGGCATGACAACCGAACGGCGCTGGCCGACAACGTCGCCTTTCTGTACGAAAGACTGGACGAAATCGAGAATCATCTTGGTCTTTGGCGACACCTGCAGACGGAGATTCAAAAACAGCGAGTTCGTTTGCGCGATGATTTAGTTGCCAATCAGGAATTGAACATCGATTCGACCGACCATCCCTACCACCAGGCCAAAAACCTGCTGCTCGCCTTGGAAGACAAGTTGGACCGCACTGAGCGGATCGCCAATCAGGGCACCAACGACTCAGAAATGGCCGATGAGATGCAAACGATGGTCGAATTGTGTTCGCAAATGCGCGACGACTTGATGGCGTTGTGCCAGGATTTGGGACAGCAATACAAACACGTGCGTCATAAAGCGGTCGTGGCCGAGTTAAAACAACTGCGGCGATGTTACCATGAAATGGACGAGATGGTGGACCGCTTGCTAAGCCGGCGCGAATCTGTCATCGACGAAATTCGCCAACTTGATCCGGCCGGATTTCCAACCCGCGCCGGCAGAAGGAATCGGCAGTTTTATTCCGCCACCGAGCGCCATGATCTCCCATCAGACGAACAGGCGGAGAATGTCGATCTTTCGAAACATCGCGCCCGGCTGTCAGAACTGCAGCGGCAATGTCACGACCTCGACCGTGTCATGGCCACGATTGACATGGAATTGCAGCAGGCCCGTGCGCGGCGATCGGCCTTGTTGGACGAGCAAAGCAAGCGGACCGATGATTCGCTGCACGCGGTATCAAACCGGTTGCGAATCAACGAATTGAAAATGGCGGACTTGCACGCCGAATCCGCACAGTTGTCCCAGCAGATTGAGCAGGGCCAATTAAATCGGACTTGGAAACCGGATTATCTGGTCAACAACGCCAGCCGACTGCTGCGAGAATTGTCCGACGGGCGATTCGAGCAACTCTGGATCACCGCAGACAACGAAGTTCAAATCCAACAGGCCGATGGACCGGTGCTGCCGATTCATTCGCTGGAAAATCCCCACAAGGAGCTGGTGCGGCTGAGCCTGGTGATGGCGGCGGCCGGACAATTCGCGTTGCGGGGCATCCGATTCCCGCTAGTCGTTTTGGATACCGGCCAACAGCCGTGGGAGGATATGGGCCACGGACTATCCGATCCCACCATTCGATTGCTGCAAACTCTCGAAACGTTCTGCCGTAACGGCCATCAAGTCATGTTGGTGACCGGCAATCGTCGATTGCTCGACCAGGCCCGATATCAAAACACGGCCGTGATCGAATTGGCGGATACCGAAATCACCTCACCCACCTGGTACCCCGACCGTCCCTCGTTTCCGCGGACTGAATTTCGCCATGAATCCGCCGCAGAACAGAAAAGATTGTATGGCAAGCGGACGTTTCGCCCGGTCGATTATCACGCCGATTCCAACATTTTTGAAAAGACGCCGGTGCTGACCCTCAGGCCGTTTCAGTTCGATGCCGAGCGCGGTAACGAGCGGAGCCGAACGCATTCCGAATACGATACCCGCGTCGACCACAACGTGAATTTACAGGATATCGATTTGGTAGAGTCCATTTACCTGTCGGCACTGGAGAGCATTGGAATCCGCACGGTTGGGCAATTACTGGATCTGGACTTCGAAGCACTCGATGCCGACATCGCGCGGCGTGGATTCAATCGCGAGCAGATTCAACGGTGGCAATCTCAGGCGCGGATGCTGATTTGTCTACCGGATTTGGCTCCGTCGGAGGCGCGTATTTTGATCGCCAGCGGCATTGACGATCCCGAGTCGTTGTTGGAATTCGATGCCGACGAGATTCATGAAAGAATTCACGCCTTCCTCGGCACGCCGGCCGGCCGCCGCAGCAATGCGGGCCGACCGCGTATCGATATGGGGCGAATCGGCGGATGGTTGCGGCACGTCCGCGACTTTCCGCCGCAGCGGGACGACGGGCGCCGACCCTACCGGCGGCCGCGGGTCAGTGGTGCCCGCCAGGAAAACGGTTACTCAGTAAAATCGTTGCCTGGCGAACATCGAAGCTCCGATTCGAGGCGAAATCGACGCGGTGCAAACGCAGCGCGCGGAGCGGAACCGGTGTTGCCCCGAGATGACTACGAAGCTTACCAGTTTTTCCTGGACGAAGCGGACGATATCAGTGCGGCCCCGTCTATCGGTTCCAAAACGGCGGAGCGGATGCACCGGATTGGCATTCGCACCGTGAGTGATCTGTTGCACGGGTCACCCAAAGACATTTCAAGCCGGGTAGATAATCGACGCATGTCGGCAAAAACTATTGAGCAATGGCAAAAACAGTCATACTTGATGTGCCGAGTACCGAATCTCCGCGGACATGATGCGCAGATCCTGGTGGCTTGCGGGATCTGCGAACCCGAACAACTGGCCGCCATGGACGCCGACACACTTTTAGGAATTGTCGGACCATTTTCCAAAACCAAAGAAGGCGGGCGGATACTGCGAACCGGCAAAAAACCGGATCGAAACGAAGTCAGCGAGTGGATCGACGCTGCCGCCCACTGCCGGGAATTGCACGCGGCTTGATCCGCTCGGTCGTCAGATCGCAGGTCCGGCGTTTTTCACTTCGTCGCTGGCCTGGTCCGCATACGTGGCAAAGTTCTTTTGGAATTTTTCCGCCAGGTTCCGGGCTGCCACCTCGAAGGCGGCGGGGTCCGACCAAGTATTGTGCGGGTTCAAAATCTCGGTCGGCACTCCAGGACAAGTGGCGGGGATCGCCATGCCAAAAATCGGGTCGGGGCTAAATGTGGTCTGGTCCAATTGACCCGAATGAATGGCATCAATGATCGCCCGGGTGTGTTGCAGTGAAATGCGGGAACCGGTGCCGAATCCTCCGCCGCTCCAACCCGTGTTGACCAACCAGGCGTTGGACTGATGCTGTTGCATTTTTTCCGCCAGCTGTTCTGCGTATCGGGTCGGATGCCAAACCAGGAATGCGGCGCCGAAACAGGCTGAAAACGTGGCTTCCGGTTCGGATATGCCGACTTCGGTACCGGCGACTTTGGCAGTGTAACCGCTGATGAAGTGATACATGGTTTGTGCCGGAGTCAATTTGCCAACCGGCGGCAGCACTCCAAACGCGTCACATGTCAACAATATGATGTTGTTTGGATGGTCGCCGATACAGGGGATTTTGGCATTGCGGATGAACTCGATCGGGTACGAGCACCGCGTGTTTTGAGTAATCGTCGCGTCGTCGAAATCGATGACATGGGTCATGGGATCTTGGACGGTGTTCTCCAATATGGATCCGAAGCGAATCGCATTGAATATTTCCGGTTCTTTGTCAGCCGACAAGTTTATGCATTTGGCGTAGCAGCCGCCTTCGATGTTGAAGATCCCGTTGTCGGTCCAACAATGTTCGTCGTCGCCGATCAACGACCGCTGGGGATCGGCGGACAACGTCGTCTTGCCGGTTCCGGACAGGCCAAAAAATAGCGATACGTCGCCTGCCGCCCCCTGGTTGGCTGAGCAGTGCATCGACAACACCCCGCGCTTGGGCATCAGGTAGTTCATGATGGTGAACACGCCCTTTTTCATTTCGCCGGCGTACTCGGTTCCCAGAATGACCATTTCGCCCTTGTCGAAATTCAAGGCGATAGACGAGTCGGACGTCACGCCTGGGATGGTCGAATCGGCCGCATGTTGACCGGCGTTATAGATCACGTAGTCCGGCTCGCCAAAACTGCCGAGTTCATCCGCGGGGGGACGGATCAACATGTTGTGCATGAATAGCGCATGATAGGGTCGCGAACAGATCACGCGGACTTTGATGCGATTGGCTTCGTCCCATCCGGCATAACCGTCCACCACGTATAACCGCTCGCAACGATCGAGAAAGGCCCATGCCGACTCGCGCAGTTTGGCAAACGAATCGACTTCGAGCGGCATGTTGACTTTGCCCCACCAAATGTCCTGAGCGATCGATGGCTGATTGACGACACGCTTGTCGTTGGGACTGCGACCCGTTTTTACGCCCGACAGCGTTGCGATCCCGCCGGTGGCGGTGATGATGCCGCCGTCAAACAAAACCGCGTCCTGATACAATCGGGCCGGGGTGGCGTTGCGTAAAACGTGAGGCGGGAATTTTCCGCTTGCGATGGACCCAATGGGAGACGAGGTTGCAGTAGCCATTCCGTTACCATTGAAAAGGTGCAGGGAAGCGCGGCTCCCCCGGCACTGCCTGAAATACGTATCGGTAATGGCTCAAAGTTACCGCAACGCGCGGTGAATTGTAAGGTCGCGAAGTCAAAAAACGGGTTTTTCAGCGGCGTCTAGCGAGCTGATGCGGATCATTGATACACTTGCAGCGGGCGGTCGTATCGGCTGCTTTCATGCGCGACATTTTTCGATCAATCCATCGCCATCACAATTTTATCCATGACCCAATCGACATCCGCCGGAGCCCGTTTTCGCCACGCGCTGGCAAGTGAACGCCCGCTGCAAATCGTTGGTACGATCAACGCGTATTGCGGATTGCTGGCTGAAAACGCGGGGTTCCGCGCCATCTACTTATCGGGCGCGGGCGTTGCGAATGCTTCGTTCGGCGTGCCGGATTTGGGCATCACCACCATGAACGATGTCGTCGAGGACATCCAGCGGATTACGTCGGCCACCCGATTGCCGTTGCTGGTTGACGCCGACACGGGTTGGGGAACGATGTTCAGCATCGCCCGAACCGTAAAATCGTTTACGCGGGCCGGTGCGGCCGGCCTGCACATCGAAGATCAACAGGCGGCCAAACGGTGTGGCCACCGGCCCGGCAAGGCGCTGGTGGAGGCAGCGGAAATGGTGGACCGCATTCGCGCGGCGACCGACGCCCGCGTCGACGAAGACTTTTTCATCCTGGCGCGAACCGATGCGCTGGCCGCCGAGGGGCTGGACGCCACGTTGCAGCGCTGTCACCAATACATCGAAGCCGGCGCCGACGGAATTTTTGCCGAAGCCGTTACCCAGGCCGACCAATATCGCGAGTTTTGTCGCGCGCTCAACGTTCCGGTGCTTGCCAACATGACGGAATTTGGCCAAACGCCGCTGTTGACCACCGACGAATTGGCCGGTTTGGGCGTGGCCATGGCACTGTACCCGTTGTCTGCCTTCCGGGCCATGAGCGCCGCGGCCGAAACGGTCTATAATACGATTCGCTCCGACAAATCACAGCGTTCGATCACCCATCAAATGCAATCTCGCCAGCGACTATACGAAATTCTCGATTACCAGCGTTATGAAAAACTAATTGACGAATTTTTGAACAAGGTGAATTCATGACAACGACGACTCAACCACCCAAGAAAAAGAAGGCGGGCGGGTTGGCCGGTGTGATCGCAGGCAAAACCGCGATCGCCACTGTCGGTAAGGAAGGCAAGGGCCTGAATTATCGCGGTTACTCCATTTTCGACCTGGCCGAACATGCCAGCTTTGAAGAGGTGGCCTATTTGCTGCTGCATGGTGAATTGCCGAAGCAGGCGGAATTGGAATCCTTCATCAATCGATTGGTGGCCAAACGGTCGCTGCCGGTCGAATTGCAAAACACGCTCAGGGCCGTTCCCCAGCACGCCCACCCGATGGATGTGCTGCGCACCGGCTGTTCATTGCTCGGTTGCCTGGAACCCGAAAAATCCTTTGACCAGCAGTTGGACGTGGCCGAGCGATTACTGGCATGCCTGCCGTCGATGCTGGCCTATTGGTACCGATTCAGCCACCACGGCGAGCGAATCGACTTTAAATCCAGCGAGCAAAGTATCGCGGGGTATTTCCTGGAAAAGTTGCACGAAAAAACCCCGGACGAAACGCACAAGCGGGCCATGGATGTTTCGCTCATTCTGTATGCCGAACATGAGTTCAACGCGTCGACGTTTACGGCCCGCGTTTGCACGGCCACCATGTCCGACATTTACTCGGCGATCACTGGCGCGATCGGCACGCTGCGGGGACCGCTGCACGGCGGCGCCAACGAACGTGCCATGGAACTGATCGAAAGATTTCAGACGCCCGACGAGGCAGAAAAAGCCTTGATGGACATGCTGGCCAACAAGACTCTGATCATGGGCTTTGGCCATCGCGTCTATACCGTGTCGGATCCACGAAACGAAGTCATCAAGGCGTGGGCCGAGAAATTGGCGCAAAACGTCGGCGACACCGTGCTGTATCCCGTTTCGGAACGGATCGCCGACGTCATGTGGCGCGAGAAAAAGTTGTTTCCCAATCTGGATTTCTTCAGCGCTTCGGCCTACCACTTCATGGGTATTCCCACGCCGATGTTCACGCCGATTTTTGTTTTATCGCGCGTCACCGGTTGGTGCGCCCACATATTTGAACAACGCGCGGACAACAAATTGATTCGGCCTAATGCGGAATACATCGGTCCCGACACACGTCCGTTTACACCACTGGATCAACGCTAGTCGATCAACGCCCAGTCCATTGACGCATTGTCCATTGAGCATCGTCCATTGAGCATCGTCCATTGACGCATCACGAGTCCGCCACGTTGAACGTCCGATGCCGCAGATTGACCTGTGTTTGGGTGTTAGCCGTTGTGGCTGGGTGGCCGCAATCGCCGTCGGCGGCTCAATCGGACGAGGCGCAGACAAACGAACACCGTTTGTATTGGGTTTTTTTGACGACAGGCAAGGCAACGACAGGTGTCGATGCAGCCGAAATTCAAAAAATGCAATCGCAACATCTGGCAAATTTCTCGCGGCTGCACGAGCAGGGCAAATTGTTGGCGGCCGGTCCCATTGGGCCCATGAGCGACCGCCAACGGCCGTTGCGAGGAATCGTGGTGCTCTCCGCCAGCGATGCGGATCAAATCCCAAAAATGTTCGAGCCCGACCCGTACATTCAACGAGGATATATGAACGTCGAAGCCTGCCCCATGACGGTCGTGATGGGACAATTTCATAAGGAATTCGAGGAAGGATTGGACGAGCTATGGTTGGTAATCGGCCAGGCAAACGCCCTGGCCCCCCTCGACAGCGTCCCGCCGGCGAATTCTAATCATGACTACTACCAAACGGCGTTGAAAGACTCGTTGCGTTTAGCCGTTGAGTTGAATGACCAGCACTCGCCGCGACGTGAAGTGCTTGTTCTTGATAAACTTGACGATGAAACGATAAACGGGTTGGTCGCCGAAATTCCCACCAATAAGAGTAACCATCGCCGTTACCAAATCCTGCCGTTGTTTGTCGGCAAAGGGATTCTCAGATAGTCGATTCAAAATTCGATTTGCATTGAATCGATTCAAGATTTTCGATTCGAACATTGTGAGTGTGCGATGATCGAGTTGACAACTATTGATTCGATGCCACTGAGATTGCCCGACATGGCTGGCGGCAACTTGCAACACAGGCCGGCGTGCTTGATGCCAATCTGTCCCACCACGACGCCATTTAATCGGCACAAACCCCAAAACCTACCACGACTTTTTGAAATTCGGCAAGCCGCGAAAAACGCACCGAATTTTCGGATTCGCCCGCGCAGATAAGAGAAAAAAGTTAGTGAATTTGCTCGGATTTTCACACCCCGTGCTAGCTGAGTGGATATCATCTGTATAGAAGCCTTCCCTTCCAGCCCCAACCATGTCCCAGTCTTCCACCTTGCTGCCGTCGGCAATGCGACGCGGCCTGACACTGCTTGAGTTGTTGGTCGTGCTGACGATCTTAATCGCTCTGGGCGGAATCGTGATTGCGACGCTGCCCGGCCTGTTGGATCGCGCGCAATCGGCCACGGCCGCCGCCAATGTGCCCGAGATTGATGCGGCGATCAAGCGTGAACTGGTCGTTCATCAGGGTCAAATCGGCAATCGATTTGATTCATTGATTACCGGCAATTCCAGCATTACCGGAAGTATTCCGCGCTATGTCGGGGGGAGCGAAATTTTTCAGGCGGTGTCGCTCGGCGATAGTGAATTGCGTGCGCTGGCGCAACTGGGCGTGACGGAATTAATCCCCGCCAGCGAAACTGCCGACAACGCGACGTTTGATTCGCACGATCAGCCTCCGGTTGCGCTAAGTGGCGAATCCAAAGTTTGTGCCATATCCAACGCGTTTGCACCTGAGTTGTTGAAGGATATGTGGAACGTCACGACGCCGGCCGAGGCGCGTTACTTAGTTTTTGGTTTGGGCGAACAATGCAGCCTGGTGGGCGCTGGCACGTCGGCGGTATTCGCCGAAGCACCGGTCCACTTTTCAGATAACAGCGTATCAAGTCCCAAAAACATGTACTGCCGATACCTGATCGTCGTGGAGCTGTTAACCCGCGACGAGCGGGAATCAACCGCCCGCTACGTGGGCACCGCGATTCCGCACCTATCAGGTATGCAGGGCGTGAAAAGTGAGTTGGAAAATTTTTATTCAGGCCAATAAGGCCCGCAAGCGGATGCTCGTTGTTCGTCAAGGGAAGGTTCATCGGCGCACGGTTTTTCCATAAGTGATCCAAATGAACATCCATCCAACCAAAATCGACTCGCGTAAGCAGCGCCGCGGCAG
>JBFILF010000203.1:0-9124 GCA_041599835.1 Pirellulaceae bacterium | reverse complement strand
GAAAGTGAAAGCGTCACGCAAGCAATTAATTGAAAAAGCATCTGGGGGCTCCAAACCAGGCACGAGTTGCAGGAGAATTTCAACGCAAGACATTCTACGACGGTAAATAGCACCATGCACGGGTCGCCGGCAATCGAAAGAACCAAAGTGGGAAATACTTGCCGGGAAAGCTGATCTGGCGGAAACTGTTCGAGAGGTGATTGCCGGCGTACGGACGCTAACCTCACAAATTAGTTAATTGAGGAAGGGGAATTCGACATGCTCCGCCAAATCGTTTGCCTTGTTATGGTGTGTGTTTTTAGTTTGGCCGCTGGTAACGGACAAGCTGAGGATTGGAACCAATGGCTGGGAGGGGAACGCAATGGACACTGGAATGAATCGGGGATTCTGAAGGCGTTTCCCGATGGAGGGCCCAAAGTTTTATGGCGAGCCGCTGTCGCCAACGGCTATTCGGGACCGGCCGTGGCGGATCAGCGCGTGTTTCTGACCGATTACGTCAGAGAGGCCGGCGATCCAACGCCCAATCCGGGCAAGAAGAGCGAGCTGAAGGGCCGAGAACGCGTTCATTGCCTCGATAGCCGAACGGGCAAGCAGTTGTGGCAGCACGAATACCCTTGCGACTACAAGTTTTCATATCCCAATGGGCCGCGGGCCACGCCAACAGTGGACGGTGATCGTGTTTATACGTTAGGTGCCGAGGGCCACCTCATCTGTTTTAACGTCGCCGACGGCAGCATCGTCTGGTCCAAACAATTGAAACAAGAATACAACATGCCGCTTGCCCCACATTGGGGCTTTGCCGCGCATCCGCTGGTGCACGGCGATACCCTGTACTGCGTGGTCGGCGGCGAAGGAAGCGTGGCCGTAGCTTTCGACAAAATGACGGGCCAGGAAAAATGGCGATCCCTGTCTGCCAGTTCTCCCGGCTATTGCCCGCCGACCATGATCGAGGCGGGTGGGACCGAGCAGTTGTTAATTTGGCACCCGGAATCGTTGAACAGCCTCAACCCGGATACTGGCCAGGTGTATTGGTCCTACAACATGAAACCGGCATACGAAATGTCTATCATTGCGCCGGTCAAACACGGTCAATACCTGCTGGCAACGGCTTTGCAAGGAACTTCGATTTTGCTGAATCTGGATGCTGACCAACCCGCTGCCACCGAAGTTTGGCGCAACAAGGGAATTCATCCGGACCACAATCCACCGCTGATCGTCAACGGTCATATTTACGGCGTCGACGGGAAAGGGCACTTGCGATGCTTTGATTTAAAGTCGGGCGAGCGAGTTTGGGAGACGTTGGCCACGGCGCCAGGCGGTCGTCCCGCCGGTTCGACAACCGGATTTATTGTCAAAAACGAGGATCAGTATTTTATCATGACCGAAATGGGCGAGTTGATTCTCGCTCACATGTCGCCCGATGGATTCAAGGAATTGGGGCGGGCCAAGATTCTCGAGCCGACCAGCCGTACGGGAAACCGCAGCGTGGTTTGGAGTCATCCAGCATTTGCCGACAAATGCATGTTCGCCCGCAACGACAAAGAACTCGTGTGTGTTTCGCTGGCCGAGTAACGGGGAACCGAGTAACGGGGAACGAGGAGCAGCTTCATGACGTGGTCGTTGATGCTTGTGTCGTTGATCGCGTCGACGGTTACACAAGACGCGGACCGGCCGCTTGATGAAATCGAGTTTCGGCGACTTCATCAGGAATTGAATCCTCGCGACGAATTGTGGAAAACGATTCCCTGGCGAATTTCGTTGCTTGATGCCCAACGCCAGGCGGCGAAGCAGGACAAGTTGATATTCATCTGGGCCATGGATGGTCATCCACTGGGGTGTACGTGAAACAACGGCGTGCTCGACCGTGAGTCGACGTTTGCCGATTCCCAAATCATCGCCTGGTTGAAAGATGATTTCGTGCCGGTTGCCTTCGATCAGTGGTATGTCAGGCGCCAGCAGGACGCCGCGGGCGATTTCTACCGCAAGATTGCCGGCCAAGGACCGCGAAACAATTTCGAGTCAACGACACAAGGATTTTACCTTGCCACGCCATCCGGAAAACTTTTGGCGTACAACAACAACCGCGGTCCATGGCGGATCCGAAATCTGATGCAACAGGCACTCGAGCAGCAACCCGCGGAATTTCATGCCGAGCCAATCAAAACGGATGATCGTGACGAACAGTTCACCCGCGAACCCCCGCCTGGGACAGTAGTTGTGCAAGTCAACGCCAAAGTTTTGGGTGGCTATTCCGATTCGGATTCAACCACAAACAATCGAGCCTGGCGCGAGATTTTTCAGAATGCCATCTCGCGCGACAACTTGTGGATCACCCAAGGCGAGCAACGATCGTTGGCAGAAGGAAGTTTCCCGACGGATTTGGCGCGGAGACTTGCGCGGTTTCACCTGGTCGACAATACTCGCGGTGAACCGCCAATGTGGAAATTGGAAGAGGTTAAAACGATTCAGATGACAGTCGATGACCAAGGTCATTTGCGCGGCAGTGTACACCTGGAAACGGCCAGCGGCCAGCGTGGATTTGTCGGTGACGTGTGGGGGCAGCTGAAAATGAAAGACGATCGGTTAACCCAGTTCGACCTGGTCGTCAAGGGTCGGTTTTGGGGACACGGCCGCTACACGGAGGGAGCGCCTCGCGGAAAGTTCCCATTCGCCGTTGCGTTTCGGTTGGCCGCTGGTGACGACGTCGCCGATCAAGTTGCGCCGCAAGGCACAAAAGGTTGGCTGGATGATTATCTCGGAAGGTAACCGAATCGTGCGGCAACGAATGCCACATTGGTCTTAGCGCCTCGACGTGAATTTTCAAAGTTAAAACTTTAAATTTACGAAAAGAAGGCCGTCGAGTCTCCCTCGGCTGCGAGTGGTGCCCGCACCGAGGGAGTGCGACGACGGAGGATGTAGTTGAGTGCCCTGTTCAACCCCTACCTGACCCAATTCATGGTTGCCGTGCCAAGACGGCCATCCTCCAGTTCATAGCGGCCACGATTGAAATGCAAAGCGTCCTGATTCGACTGCCCCGCTTTGCATTTCATCTGCCCAATCGCAGCGACTCACCTTCTGTATAGCCGACACGGCAACCGTGACAACAAAAAAATCTAGATTTATGTCGAGCGCTTTTTTTGCGAAGTTTGCGACAACGAATTTGATTTTGGAATAATTCAATTCCCAATCGCGTTGCGAAACAAGCACTTAGGTCGACAATCTTTTTTGCCCCGGGCCTCAACGCTAATCGGTGAGGGATTCGATCGCATTAAGCAACTGTTCAGACTTAGCCCGATTTCGCAAGTCGCCCTCAACGATCGCCCGCACCGTGCCGCTGCTGTCGACCACGTAGCTGTTAAAGACCCATTTGCCAGGACTGTAGGCGGCTGTATGCTCGGCGCCCAAGTCCAGGGCCAAGGTAAACGGCACGCCCGTTTTGTCTTTGGTTTTTTGCAGGCCCTCCAGCCCCTGTTTTTCTTCGCGAAAAACTGCGATGACCTCCACTCCGCGGTCAGCAAATTTGTCATTGTTTTTCTTCAGCTCGACCAGCTGAGCCATGCAAAACGGTCACCAAAATGCCCGCGAGAAAAGCAATACCACTGGTTTGCCCTGTTCTCCAAATCGGTCCGACAGCTTGACAGTTTTGTCATCGAACGTTGGCAAATCGAAATCGGGAGCCTGGTCGCCAACGGCCACCGGCTGAATATCGGGTGCGTCGGAATCTGATGAGTTTTCTTGAGCGATGCCGGGACGCGGCATGACGCTGGCCGCCGCCATGATCAGCATGGCTGAACAGCCATAACGTGTCAGCCGGCGAAATAACAAGGTGTTCATCATTACATCCTTTTTCTGGTTTTAAGTTTTTCAAACGAACTGTTCCAACCTGTGGGTGACGCCGCCAGCATCGGCTGACTTTCACGCAATTCTAAGAAAACGATCTAACAAGGTGTCTTTTTTTTCGGTCGCTTTCCAAAATGCAATGCACCGTCACCGACGTAATCGGTTAGCCTCGCCAGAGCGGTGGGGTAAAGCGAGCAACAATATCGCTTGCTTTGGCGGATTAGCTAAAATCGAGGTTGCCGGAACGCGCCGGTCTCGATTACTTCTCAGGGTCGGGATTCGTCTTTAATTTCAGCTCTTCGAGGTGAACTTGTTAATTGATGCGATATACATCGCTATCGCACTCTTTTTGGTCCTGTTAAACGGTTTTTTTGTTGCGGCGGAGTTTGCCCTCGTCAAAGTGCGCAAAGGACAGATCGACAAGCTGATCCTGGACAAACGCCCGTTTGCCAAAACCTGCATGTGGCTGGCCGACCGCATGGACCAATCCTTATCCGCTTGCCAATTGGGAATCACGATGGCTTCGCTGGCATTGGGGTGCGTCGGCGAGCGTGGCCCAGTTCCGAAGAGCAGCCAGCCGAAGAGACGGAGATGGGTCCGATTTAGTTTGGTCAATCATGGCGCGACTAACCCCCACCGGCAGTTGGCATTGGTTGCGACCGTAATCGCTGGATTGATCCGGCGCGATGGTAATCCCAGCCAGTTTTTATTTGTCTAGCTGATTCATCAACTGCATTAACAGTGATAACGGTGTGTCAGTCGGTTCGGCGTGCGAGGCCGTCAAATCCCAGGCGGTAACCCACGATTGCGTCTGCTTGGCGAAACCGCGAGCCAACAGCCGCTCTTCAAAATCGGGCATGTGCGCCGCCCCGTAAAAGATGGCGATTTTGCGTTTGCCCTGCTTGATTTGCCGGTCAAGTACATCGACCGCCGCCGCATTGCGATCCTTGACGATCAACTGATTCAGGCCTGCGCCCAATCCCATTTCGCTCAAGTCCGTTGTGGCAAACTGCTGGGCCATGAATTGTTTAGCCTTTAGCGGGTCGGCGATGATTTCAGCCATTTTACCGAGGTCCAACGGTTCCCGATCAAACGTTGGTTGTTGACCTTGCAAGCTTGACTGCCGGATCATCTCGGACAATGCGTCGAATGCCAACGACATCGGTGTGTCTCCCCGCTCGCGCATCTTCTCGGCGAGGGCGGTGGGACTGAGGTCTGCATGCACCAGTTGTTTTTTAGAATAGTCGATCTGCTGCAATTGCGACTCGAGACCCAAGACCTGCTGGGCCGAAACCTGCAGAAACGAAATCGGGTTGGTGGGAGTGTGGTGTTTGGCACCGGTTGGAATCCGCGTGCCAGGTTTGGCGACCAGTTCATAAAGTACGACGTCGTAATCGTCAAACAGCGCATTTAGTGTTTCGTAATAATCCGCTTCGCCGAGGTGCACCGCACCAATGAGATCCACAGACAGGTGTTTGTGGTCCGCGTTGCGGTAGCGGACGATGGCCGTTTGTAACGCTTCCAGTCGATCACCATCACTCTCGAGGCGAAGAAATTCGGAAACGCTGCCCGATTTAAAGGAGAGGCGTTTTGATTGGGCCTGGGTCACATCGCAGAATACAAAACCGGCCAGCAAAAAAGTGCCCACGCAGACGATGGGCCATCGAGAGTGGTTCAACGCCATTATTTTTCCCTTTACTTGGACAGGAACGGTTCTTATTCGCCGTCCTGAGCCGATACTTGCCGGCTATTATCCGGAAATTTCAGCAAAAAGGGAAATAACCTGCACTCGCTAGAACGATGCCTCAGCATATCGTTGCCATTTCGCGAGGAATCTCAATACCGCATGGCAACAAACAATTCGTTGAGTCGGCCGCGGGAGCCGACCAGCAAACGCAAATATCCGACGGAAGCCTTGAAATGGGCGTGGCCGTTGCGTCACGCTTCTAGAATCGCATGTAGAGTCCAGCGCGGCGGCCATGGTAATGGCGTGGCGGTGGGCTCCAGCATTGCGGTGGCCAATAGGGTTCGACCACGTGCACCCTTTCCACCACGGGAGGTGGCGCATAACGAGGCGGGCGGACTGACGCCGCGGGCGGAGTCTCTTGCCAGGCCGCAATCACGCGGTCACTGACACCGTTGTTTTTTAGCATGATCAAATCGGACGTGCTCAACGGTGCAATCACGCCTTTGGTTTTAATTTGATTTGCGATCAACTCGTCGCCCAAACCGGATACAGTCATCTGAATGACCTGGTCCAATGTTACGGCGTTACGCCGTGTCGCGTCCACGTAGGCTTGTTGCTCGGCGTTGACGTGGGCAATGTCCTGGTCAACTTGGTCGCCCAGCACTCCGCCGAGCGTCGCGCCGGCCAACGCCCCGATGGCGGCACCTTCCAGCGACCGGTGCGAATCCGCGCCGGCCAAGGCGCCAATCGCACCCCCCGTCAACCCGCCTGCCACGCTGCCAGTTCGAGCATTCGGCCCGGCAGCGCAACCTGACATCGCAATGAGCAACAATAACGACGAGCATAAGGCAGACTTGGCCATCATCACCACCTCACATCAAACTGACAAATCGGGTCGCGAATAGTCGCAATTGCGGTTTAGCCGGTCAATATGAATGTAGCCCGACCACAGCGTGTCCAGTTCATCTGCGTGGCAACGTGCCGCGTTGACTTCGCAAATCAGCGTCGTCCGGTGATGATATACTGAGTGATAGCACTTGCGGTCGTGGCGGCGGACGACGGGTCGAAGTCTGCCCGACGTTGCGGCTGGGGAATGAATCGGGACAGCGAATGAAGAATGTGCAGCCGGTTGCGAAAGCGATCATCAAAAATGTGGAAAACGTGATTGTTGGTAAACGCCAGCAAATCGTCTATTCGCTGATTTCCTGGTTTTGCGAAGGCCATATCTTGCTGGAAGACGTGCCGGGCGTAGCCAAGACGATGTTGGCTCGTGCACTGGCCCGCAGCGTCGGTTGTCAATTCAAGCGGATTCAGTGTACGCCGGACTTGTTGCCCTCGGATGTCACGGGCGCGTCGATTTTCAATCAGAAAACAGTCGAGTTTGAGTTTCGCCCCGGCCCCCTGTTCGCCAACATCGTGCTGGCCGATGAAATCAACCGCACCACGCCACGCACTCAAGCCGCGTTGTTGGAAGCGATGGGCGAAGGCCGCATCACGGTCGATGGAGTGACGCACGAGCTGGAAAAACCTTTTCTGGTGATTGCCACGCAAAATCCCGTTGATCACGAAGGGACTTTTCCGCTGCCCGAAGCGCAATTGGATCGGTTTCTGATGAAATTTCACATTGGTTACCCAGACATGGATGACGAATTGTTAATGTTGGGCAATTTGCAGAAGCGGCATCCGATCGACAGCTTGAAACCAGTCGTCTCAGGCAAGGACATCGTGGATTGCCAACAAGCGGTGCGGGATATCCACGTTGACCCCAAGGTGCGGCAGTACATTTTGCAGCTCGTCACGCAAACGCGAGAGAATTCGCATCTCAGTTTGGGCGGCAGTCCCCGTGCATCGATCGCCCTGTTCCGCGCGTCTCAAGCGCTAGCGGCCATGCGTGGTCGAAATTTCGTGTTGCCTGACGACGTGAAATCGATTGCCGTGCCAATCATGTCGCATCGCATCATTGTCAAACCGGAAAGTCGACTGCGCCGCATCACCGCCCAACAAATCGTCCAGGAACTGCTTGACCAGATCGCGGTTCCAGTGATTGCCAATGAGGCGTCGTGATGCTGATTGCCATTGGTCTATTACTGTTGGCCATCGCCTACCTGTTGAATCTGGGGATTCTGGTGTACGCCATTTATGCGCTGCTGGCCGTCTTTTTCGTTAGTCATTTTTTCTCCACCGGCTGGATTAACGGCCTCGTCGGTAAGCGCCGGGTGGGCCAGACCGAAGCCGAAATCGGCGAACGCATTTCGATCGTTGTCGATGTTCGCCATACCGGTCGCCTGCCGGTTTCCTGGGTGTTGTTGGAAGACATGTTGTCCCGCCGGGACACAGCGACAAAGGGCCAGCGTCTGGTCGTCAGTGGCAGGCACATGGAAGTCACCGATTTCAAGCCGGGCCAGGCGTTCAAGCTGATTTACCAATTGAAGTGCAACCACCGCGGATACTATCAGATCGGACCGCTGGTCGCCGAATCGGGTGATTTGTTCGGGCTGAACCGCCGATACCGAGTCTTGTTGGAGCCGGAATTTCTGCAGGTCAATCCGAAAATTATTCCTTTGGAAGGCTACGACATTGCGTCGCGACGTCCGATTGGCGAGATCGTGATGACCCACCGGCTATTCGAAGATCCGACGCGCATCGCCGGCGTCCGCCAATACCAGAATGGCGATCCGCTGGCCCGCATCCATTGGCGCGCCACGGCGCGAACCGGCCAATTACAAAGCAAAATCTACGATGCCTCATCGATGGCCGGGGCCACCGTGATACTCGACTTTCACCAAAGCTCGTTTGACCCTCGGCACGAGCCGGTGCGAAGCGAATTGGCTGTCACCTGTGCCGCCAGCATTGCCAACGCCGTCAATCAAATGGGGCAACAAATCGGTTTGATTTCCAACGGGCGCGACGCTGCAGACCGGATTCGCCTGGAAGGCTGGCGAAGCGATCGGCGAACGCGAGCCGAAGCGCGCAAGTCGGCCAGCATGAGCGAGACGAGTGACCGGTTGCGTCCAGTGATCGTGCCGACCAAGAAAGCCGATGATCAAATGCAACAAATACTCAGTACGCTGGCCCGCCTGGAAATGACCGACGGATTGAGTCTGTTTCAACTCGTCCAGGAATCACAAGAGCGATTGCCGCGCGACGCGTCAGTGATTGCTGTTCTGACTCACGTGGACTTGGAGGTGGGCGTGACGCTGGGCCAGCTGCGAAGAATGGGTTACGCGGTCGTTGCGATCATCAATTGTCATGATGTAGAACGGTTCACTCAGCTGAGCGAGCCGCTGTTGAGCGAGGGCATTGAAACGCGCCACCTGTCAGATGAATTTGCGGTGCGGTCCATCTGCGAAAAACAGATTTTGCTCCGCTAGTCACAGCGGCATCGATTCGGGGTACATTGTTCCGGATGAAGACGTACGACTGCATTGTCCTGGGAACCGGAGGGATCGGCAGCGCGGCCGCCTATTTTGCGGCGCGGCGCGGTTGGAGCGTGTTTGGTCTGGATCGCTTTCCACCGGCTCACGCGCGCGGTAGTTCGCACGGGCGAACTCGGATCATCCGGCAAGCTTACTACGAACATCCGAATTACGTGCCGCT
>JBFILF010000202.1:0-9142 GCA_041599835.1 Pirellulaceae bacterium | reverse complement strand
TCGCCTGCAAAGTCTGGCCCGGCTTTTCGTCGACCAGCTTGGCTGCCGCCAACTTTCGCAGCTCTTCATAGACCAGCGGCAACAGTTGATCCGCCGCCGATGGATCACCATCCTCGATCTGATTAAGAATTTGCGTGACTTCGGTCATGCTTCGATCATAACTCTCGTCACGATGGCGAGCGACTGTTGTCTTTTAATCGGTTGCAGACGGTGGCGAAGAAAGCCGTACACGAACTTACAATTGAGCCAATCCGCACAGTAGATTCGAAAGAGACTTGGTTGAATCCGGCGCGAGCCTCAAACCAAAAAACCTTGGGAAAATGGAGCCTCGATTTTACCCCGATTTAGTTGGACCCGTGGAAGGGGCGTTTAGGGCGGGTCCTGCTCCATTGGCCTGAGACCAGAAAACGTTTAACCGTCGATTTTTGGTTCCTGCAGAAAAGGTTAACCTGCCCTTCTCTCAATGAGCGGCGTTGCGGCAAGTTGGGCGTAAGAAAGACCCCGCGCAATTCGAAGGTTGAGCTGCGCGGGGCCGTTTAGATTGATTACGAAAGCCAATTCTGGAAACTTTTTCCACCCTTCCCCATCCCAGGTGTAACTGAAGGGGGGCGTGAATCCTTGTAGATCGTAATGGCCGAACGACTTACTTGCCTTGTGGGTGTAACGTGCCCTCAAAATCAAAGAAGAACTCACCGGGGATACCGGTAAAGGCACCTCCCATAGTGGCACTTCCTTGCGCATCCGTGAAACGACCGGTTCCGCCATCAGCAATTAAGCAACCAATGAAACCAAACGGAAAATCTGGGTCGCCAGACGGAAAGACCTGTCCCGAGTAATCAACGTTCAGCGTATCTCCGTTTGATGCCGTCCACACGGCGGAACCGGCGAACATTCCGGTTGTTTGATCAAGGATCTGACACCCTTCCGCAGTAAACTCGCCAAGGTGCGAAGATATTCCGTCAAAGACAATGCAGTCGAATGGAGGATTATTAGGATCGGGCGCCACCGTGCCCGTTGCCGTCCCTTTCCAGTTGGGGGGTTCCGAATTGTCGAGGGCTGTGGCTTTGGAAAGTGTCGATCCCAGAATCGCTGAGACTAAAAGGGCGAAACAGCCCATCTTGAATATTCTGTCGGTCATGTTGCAAGTCCTCTATGTAGACAACTCAACTTGATGAAGTGCTCGTTTCCCTCTCTGCTCTCTCGTGCCAAGCTTTTTTTCTCCTTAGAAAAATCAAAAGAAATGAGTTCACGAGTGATGATACTAACCGCCAAGCAATGCGATTACAATCTCGCAACAACAAAAAGGCGTGGATTGAGCCAGTGGTGCGCAAAAACGTTGCTTTTGTCTGGATCTGATTTCACCCGAATCGCCCAGGGGTATGCGCGAGGCAACTAAGGGCGGTGATTCCGCAATTGGGCTGTATCAAGAAAACGATAACACGGACTCGTTTATTGAACGAACTAGAAATCATACGGGCGGTTAACCGACCAAATTCAACAGGCTGATCGTGGCCACCGCGTGTAAACTTTAGGACCCCTTGATTGCCGCAGTGATTTTGGCTTTACACTCGGTCAGATTTTTGGGCATGCCATGAAAATAGAAATAGATGATCGGTCCGCCGCGGGTATTTTTCCAGCCCTTTCCTTTCACCCTCTCACTCAGGTCGTAGTAAACACCCATCTTGGCCGGTGAAGTTTTAACATCGAGGACTTTGCGACGTGTCCAAAGTGCATTCCATGTGGTTATTTTGACCGATGTGATGTCCTTCAGCTCGGTGGAGTTACGCTCCCAGGATTCGGAATCGGGATCCTTGCTGAACTTGTCTTTGCCAACTCGTTTGCGCGAACTTTGATACGCAAAACACTCTACGTGCGTGTCCGTCAGGAATAGCCAGTGGCGCTCCTCGACTTGCTTTGGCTTTGCGGTGAGCCTGTCCGTGATAACGTAGTTTCTTTCGGCATATCCAATTTGGCAATCTGGATCTGCCAGCTCGACACGAACTCGGGGCCGTTGTTTCGGCTGGCATTGACCGGCAAGAAAGTCGGCAAACGTGTTGGCGATCTTTTTGTGCCAGGGACGGTCCTCGATATCGAGATAGACGACCGTCGGTTCCTGTTTTGGCCCCCTGTCCCGGTAGTCCAGCGCAATGAAATAGTGACCGTCGCCGAATAGCGGGAAGATCAAATGGGGATCCTTCAGCCTCCCTTCGACGGCTTCTACATGATCCGGGTAGCCGGCGGTTAGCGGTTCCAGTCCGCCATCGTCCCGAATTGGTGGTACCTCCACTAGCTCATAGGAATTTCGACCAAATTCAAACTGGGGCGACAGGACCGGGCCCCCGTTCTGAACTCTCAGTAACTTGATCAGAGACTTGGGATATTTGATGCCATGGCGTTTTTCCATCTGTTTGACCAAATCAGCCGAAAGTGGCACATAGTATTTCTTTTCGCTGGCACGCAGTGGTTTGAAAAAAGGCTCCTTTGATTTGCCAGTGCTTTTTTGTGCAGCGTTTTTTCGCGAAGATTTGGTGGATTTCCTTTTCGTCGACGGTGGCGATTTGCGGGCGGTTTTTTTTTGGTTCGTGGCCTTCCTGGTACCCTTTCCACTGGTGGTTCGTCGAGATGCCGTCTTGCCCGACACCACGTAGCCCTTGCTCAATTTTTGCTTAACGAGTTTCTCGAATGAGGCCTTGGCTGACTCAAGTGTGTCAAACTCTTTGGTAATGGTTTGTCCCTCGGTGCCCGCTCGCCCGTAGGTCACGGTCTGGGTTTTTCCAGACCGCTCGATTTGCCAGAACTTGTTCGAGGATCCGCTGGAATATTCCAGGTGTTTCTTGGGCATCAACGTCAACCTTAATCTCTACCCTGGGAGAAACGATAGCGGTATTCTAGCAGGGCAAAGACTGAATCAAGACGGCCATGATATGTGGACCAAAAAGACGATTAGCCAAGAATCGGTCGTTTTTTGGCTCGTCGCACGAAGCAAGGACTCTACGACGAGTTGATGACGTCGGGAAAGTCGGTGCTGACGCTAACCTGCATGTTGCCACCACGCCGATGCAAAGCCCGGCAACCCGGTGTTTGTTGTAATCGCGGCGAATTTTCACAATCTGGCGACGTTCAACCCGCGATCTGCGCTGTATTTGTCCAAGACCCGTGTCGTCGTTGGATGATTGACGTCATTTGCGGTATGTTACGCAGCACGCGTTAACCGATGATTCAACTTTACTGGGCGAAAACGTTGTTTCACATTGATCCGTTCAGGCTTGGCATTTTTTGTTGTGTGGGGTTTTGCCTGGCATTTCCGGCATGTAACAAGACGGAACAACCGTCCACCGGGGATAATGCCGAAACGCCACGAATGACGGCCACTCCGACCAGGGCAGTGAACTTCAGGGCAGAAATAACCGGCAGCGCCAACGCAAAAATCGAAGGCCCCGGCGTGGTCACTTACATCCCGGCCCGCAACGACAATCCCGGATACTTCTTCATCGCTGACGACACCGGGATTCGCCCGTGGGGGCTCACAATTACCATTCCGGTAAACAAAGGAACGGGCACTTTCGATCTCGTTTCCGGCGGCCCGTTTGACATGGGGAACATTTTCGACGTTCGTGTGGATCAGGATTTGGGACAAAGCACTTTGTCTTATGACAGGAATACGAAAGGGGAACTCGTTCTCGAGTGTTTTCCGGAATCCCACGAAACGGTAAGTGGTGTTGAGGTGAAAGGAAACTTCAAATTCACAACTCAAGATGCGAGTGGAGGCGAGTTGAACGTTACTGGCGACTTTGCGTTCATCGGAAGATAGCACGCTTTGGTATTCGCAACAAAAACATGGTGTAATTCGTAAGGTCGCGGATGGAATCCCGGTCGGGATCCTATTTCAGAGCAGAACCATCACCTTTCCCTGCCGAGCGATGCCGATCAGCTGACATCAGCACGACAACTTCGTTTTGCTTGCTGTTGGATGAACCCAAAAACTTGTTCGGGCTGTTGCCTGGAGCCGCTGACTCTCGAACGTCTAGGTTCGTGCCACAGCCTTTTTCAATTCGCGGTCGATAAAGACAGATTCATCATGCTGCCGTATGCCGGTGTTGTACTGTGGGTGTTCCAAGTCGTGAAGGCACCACATTTGGTCGTTCCAGTGTCTTGGCAGTGGGCGTTTGTGTCGCAAACCGGCTACTTTTTCAATAGGCTTGCGGGGGTGCTCCTTATTCCAACTGTGCATAGCAGCCTCCTCGCCGATAGATTCACCCATAATCGTCAGGTCCGAAATCCCGAACACGTCGTCGAGATAGCAGAGCACGCGAGGAAGTCGCGTTTTCGATTGCAGCCGAAAGACCTGGAGAGCATCTATTGTCGAGGTATAGAAATCGACATCAAATGCGACAAAACCAATCGGCGGCAAGTCTGGCTCAAGAAGTAGCGGGAGCGTATCCACAATATCGCCGACCAAATACCGGGCGCGCTTTAGCGTCGACCGGACAGTGTCCACATCCACGTCAAATGCGCCGAGTTCATACCAGTAAACAATGTCTCGTGGGTCTTGCGATTCCGGCATACCACCTTGCCTGTCAAATCCGACAATTGTGAACTCGAAACTGCGAAACTCCGTGATGCGCTCGATCAAGCCTGCGTGGGATTCCATGCATCGCAGGCCGTTGCCACCAGCTACGCCAAACTCGATGACCGTGACTGACTGCAACCCCAACGCACGGGCCTGCATGGCTGCCACATACATTCCGTATGCGAGGTGAGGCCGAGGCAATGCATCAAATTGAATCTTCCATTCTGGCCGCAGAGGCAAGACGCGAAGTAAGCGTGGCAGCAGGTTGTTCAACTGCAAAGCACGTCCGATGCGCAAGCAAAGGCGTTTGTGTTTTTCTATCCGCTTGAGGATCCGTTTTTCATGGGTGTCACCTATGGCCATAGCTTACCTCAACTCATTTAGAAGTTTTGCGACTGCAGAAAAGGTTCAATGCGCGGGCGTCGCAGGTCACGTGACCAGGTCCCCATCATGCTATTCACCGGCGCTCCATACTGCGAGACTGCAAGAAGCAATCAGTTTGGTGGGTTGTCGGCGGGCTACGTCGCTCAGATTCTGTTGCAAATTGCATGTTGGCGGCATGATTTGGCATTGCGCATAGACTGACAGATATGGACCACAAATAACAATCGTGCGGGGTCGATACTTCCAGAGATGGGTTAAATAAAAAAACGTTGGAATTCTTGGGCCTCCAATCTACCCAGGTTCGACTGAACCGTGGGAAGAACATCAAGGGCAAGTTTCGGCCCATTTGATGGAAACCAGAAATACTTAAATGGGCCTTCGGCAGTCATCAGTCGGATGGCGATTTGCTTGGCGGTGTGTCTCCCAGCTGGTAAAATTGGCGGTCGGCGACGGCGTTGTCATGATGGGACTCAGCCGTCCAACTCTGTGCCTCGACTAAAAAGCTCTGGAAAGGTCGCTGGGGAGTCTGAACCATGAGCGGCGATCAGCTTCTGCTGGCATTTGAAATTCTGTCGGTGGGTGCGGGATTGGTGATGACGATGGTTGGTATCTTCTTCGGGATCAGGACGGTCAATTTTCTGCGTCAAGCCGTCAAAACCCAGGGCACTGTAATTGGTTACGAAAACCGCCAATCTCGGGATGCCGAACGAACCTATACGCTCTATCATCCCATTGTGCAATTCCGAGACGCAAAAGGGGAGGAACAACGGGTCACGATGGGCCTAGGTAATACCTCAAAGAGTCACGCACAAGGTTATCAGGTCAACATTCTGTTCGACCCTAAGAACCCTGCGAATGCGCGAATTGATTCCTTCGTAAGCAAGTGGTTGTTCCCCAGTGCCTTTTGTGGACTGGGGCTGATGACCCTGATCACCGGCCTGCTCGTCCTCGTCCTGTTTTGGAAATAGGCGACAAGCTCCTCCTGATCAGCGGCCGCGGGGATTGAAATGGGGACATTCTGGTTTTTTCTAATGACGTGCCCCCCACTAAACGAGACCAGTATATCGTAGAGAATTTGGTTTATTGGACTTTTTTGGGGAGGGCCAACGATGGACGCAAGCGATTTACGATACGAAACACTCTCACGACCCGTGCAACAGTCGAAAAGAGTCAAAATGGTGCTAAATGGTCGACATTGCCGCATCGACGGAAGCAATAAAGAAAGCCGCAAGTCGTTGCTGACTTGCGGCTTTCATTGAGCGAGGCCGACGGGACTCGAACCCGCAACCACCGGATCGACAGTCCGGTACTCTAACCAATTGAGCTACGGCCCCTTAATCGGGAATTCTTTGGTCGCATTTGCTCCGCAACATGGTCAAGGCAAATCTAGCTACGGCACACCAAGTGCGCCTGCTACGCCTGCTACTTTGGACTCCCAAAAATAGCGTTTTCGGCGGAAATCGGCAACGGGATCACAATACCCAACCCGCCGCCAATTCACAGACCCCGTAGTTTATGGATCGGTTCGCACGACGACAAGCCTTTTTCACAGCAACCGATGCCGCCCGGACCCCACCACCCGCGGGACATTGGGGACGCCCCTAGACTCGGCAATATCGGCACAGACAGAATGCCGCCAGCATATGCGCGGGACCGACAGCAGGGTGGCCGCGTCCCGGCCCAATTTTGTGACCTATGATTTTCGAGACGGCAAAGCCGGCCGAACGCCGCTGCGCGCGCGAGGAGAACACTTCCCGCACTGGCGCAGGGCCCCGCCGGCCAACAATCTCAATCGGAAATTAAAACAATGGACGCAGTCTTCAGAGTTGCCGACAGGCTTTTCGACGCGGTCAGCGCGTTTGGACCACATGAATGGGCGGTGGTTTCCATCCTCACCGTGGTCGTCGGCTACATGTGCCTTAAAGGCATGAACATTCGCTAAATCAGTCGTCGCGGCGACTGTTTCACGAGTGACCGCTGGCATCCAGATCGGCGACGTCGTCTGAAAGTCTTTAGCGTTCGTTGTTAGGTGTGAGCGTCGCCTCCGCCTCCAGCCTCATTGCTAAAAAAGCGCTTTGCCGGGCGCGTAGCCCAGTTGGCGGATCTGGGCCACATCGCGATTGGCCAACTCGCCCTGGTTCAGCGCCCGGTATACCCAACTGCGATGGTACAACAGCACTGCCAACACTTTCTGCGGCTGGCGTTCAAAATACTCGCGTCGCTGCCGCGGGTCGGTGGTCAGCTCCAAGTTGGCCATCGGTAATTGGGCACCGGCAATCCACAACGCTTCTTGGGCGGCCACGGCCGCTTCCAGATCCTTAAGCGCCTCGGCAAATTGATCGTTTTGAAAGTAAACGACACCCCGCGTATCAAGGATTACCGCCAGAAACTGCAGATGGCGGCTGCACTGGTCGACCGATGGAAACTGCCCTGCCAATACCTCAGGGTCGAGCCCCAATTGCTCGACCAGCAACCGATCGCGGTACGAGCGTTCCCGATGACCATGTTTTTGTTGCATCAGCGACCGCAGCGTCAGAAACACAGCCAATTCGCGAGCGGCGTCGTCGACGCGCATGCGCATGCCCCGCAATTTAGGCTGGGCCGAGGAATCCGGTGGAAACGACTCCGCCATCAACTCGGCCGTGGCGCGTTTCGTCAAATCCAGCATGTCGAAGTACACGCCAGACAAGCGTTTGATCTGCCTGTCCAGATGCCGCATGGCCGTGGCCACAACTTGGTTGTGGTCGCCCAGTTTCCCGCCATCCTTGAAATGTTCGCAGTAGTACAAATAAACGCGGGCCGTGCAAAAGGCACTTTGTCGCCGCAGCGCCAACTGCAAGGGAATCGACTGATTCCATTGTTTCTCAAGTTCACTCGTCACGAACTGAATATCGGCCAGTGCCTGATCGATTTCGGTATCGGCCAGCGCGCGAAAATACGCCAGCGCGTTTTTGTGCGTGATCAACTCGCCGTAGCCGCGGGCCGTAATGTCGCGATGAGCTTGTTTGTAGATTTCCAAGGCTTCATCGATTCGTCCCACGGCAATCAAGGCGTTCTGGTACAGATCGCGGGTCACCGCGCCCGCTCGCCCCGGCTCCTCGCGATACAGCGGCTCGACCAATTCCAGCGCGGCTTCGGCCTGCTGTTCGTCCAGCAACCACTCGGCCAGCGTCAACCGCAGCCGCAGATCGTATGGGTTTTCGGCAACCAGTTGTTTCAGCCGTGCGATCGCGGCCGTTCGATCGCCGTCCAGGTACTGCTCCATGATGCGAGCGGCCTGCCAACGGTCCGTTTCGCCTTGGCAGCCGTAGTAGACGATCGGCATGAATACCAATCCGCAGACGGCGATCAGCAGCGCGACCAGCGGCCAGGATTTTCGTGGTGGAAGATGAGAGGATTCCATGAATTGCCGGCGGCTTGGGCCTGTTAACTCGACGCGGCGCCGCGGCGCTGCGGCGGCGATTTGTCAGTTTCCAAAAAATTCTGGGTCGTTTCGAGCAGGGCGCGGCGAATCCGGACCAAACGCTTTCTGTCAAAAATCTTTTGGCCATATTCGTCGGTCACGTAAAACACGTCGATCGTCTGCATTCCAAACGTGGCAATGCGAGCAAACCGCACATCCAAATTCAGCTCGTAAATTCGCTTGGAGATCTGGTACAGCAACCCCAATCGGTCGTAAGCGAACACATCGATCACGGTCGCCCAGTCGGCCGTTTGATTGTCGATGGTGACGCGAATCGGTGGCTTGGGCAGGTTTTTGCTCCGTTCCGGGTTTTCCTGCCACCGCAACGGAAAGCTCGGCGGTTTTTCTTCTTTGCCGTCGGCCAATTTTTTGGCTTGTTCGCGAATCCGGATCAAATAGTCGTCGGCCGGCAGCTCAGACAGGTTCGGGTCTTCGAACTGAAACCAGTACCAGACAAACGAATCGTCCAGGTGTTTGATATCCGCGGTGCGGATGTGCAGCCCCAGGCTGGCCAGCAATCCGGTGATGCGGTAGTAAATTCCCGACCGCCGTTCCACGCGACGGCCGATACACAGCTCCATCATCTGGGTACTGCCCGAGTAACTCACCCAGCATTCGGAATCCAGCCCGACGCGGTCGCGCAGCTGAACCAGCTGTTCGGCAATCAAATCTTTGGGGTGCCCCCGGTAATAGTTTTGCGGCAGCGACTGGGCCTGGCGGTAGAC
>JBFILF010000201.1:0-9217 GCA_041599835.1 Pirellulaceae bacterium | reverse complement strand
GAGAATCTGTTGGCTAGTGACTATCCACACGACTCGATGGAAATATTAATTGCTTCGGACGGGTCCACGGATCGCACATCCAAAATCGTTGAGCGTTTTGCGCAACAAAATGTCAGGTTGTTGGAGTTTCCTCGGCAAGGCAAGGGGCAAACGCTCAATGCCGCCGTACCGCACGCTCACGGAGATATTTTGGTTTTTTCCGATGCCAATACCCAATTCCATGCCGCCGCCATTCGAAAACTGGTGCGCAATTTTGCTGATCCGCGAGTTGGTGGTGTGGCCGGAAATCAAAAGTATTTGCGGGACGCAACAGCCAGCCTGACTGCCGACGGTGAAACAACGTATTGGTCACTGGAAACGATGCTCAAGCAGCTCCAAAGCAGAGGTGGCAGCGCCACGTCGGCCACCGGCGGAATTTACGCGATTCGCAAGTCGCTGTTTCAGACCGTTCCGGATGATGCCATGGACGACTTCATGATTTCAACTGGCGTGATTGCACATGGTTTCCGCCTGTTATTTGAACCGGAAGCGATTAGTTTCGAACCTGTCGCTGTGCAAAGCAAAGTTGAGTTTAGCCGCAAGGTTCGAGTTATTACCCAGGGCTTGCGCAGTGTGCTGCATCGGCGAGCACTGCTAAATCCGTTTCGTTACGGATTTTATGCACTGCAATTATTTTCGCATAAAGTCCTGCGAAGAATTTTGGTCGTCCCATTTTTGATTGTTTTGTTCGTCAGCCCGTTTCTCTGGCATCTGAGCATTTTCTATGGATTCGTTACAGCGCTGCAACTGGTATGTTTGGCGGCGATTGTGCTGGGACTGATCGCTCACCGCTGGAATCTGCCACATGCCAAATGGCTGACCCTGCCTTATTTTGTCGCACTGGTCAACGTGGCAGCTTTCGTCGCGATCGGAAACACGTTGCTGGGACGTCGCATCAAGCGATGGGAACCGGAACGACATCGCCTGTTCCAAAATACCGGGCAAGGCACAGCCAACGAATCAGCGGTACCATGAGCCAAAGTCATCAACTCGAAAAGCGTTCGGCGCTGAACGTCCATCAAATTATTTGGTTGGCAGCGTGTCCCGTATTGGCTGTCGCTGTGGCTATTCTGTCAGCAAAGTTTGGGTTGCTGATAGTTCTGGCGGGGTGCACGGCGGTGGGATTAGGCGTGGCCGTGATTTTTCGGCCCGATTTGGCCACGATTGTGTTTTTGATGCTGACGTATACGAACGCACCCGTTGTGGCACATCGATTCTACGGTGTTCCCAAAATGGCAGCGGTCCTCGTCGTCGCCCTGTTGTTGGTGCCCTTGGCCTATTATTTAGTTATCCGACGACAACGCTTGATCATCCACGCCGCCATTCCGTGGATTTTTGCCTTCATCGTCGTTCAACTGGTCTCCTCGCTTTATGCCGGCCGAATGAATGTTTCGACATCCATAATTTTTGCATCGTTGACTGAGGGATTGTTGTTATTCGGGTTAATTATCAATGTGGTTCGATCTCCACAAACTCTTAAATTTGCCGTGTGGTCGTTGTTGATCGCCGGCGCATTTCTGGGGGCGTTGAGCGTTTATCAGAAAGCCACCAATCAATTTGATCGCAGTTTTGGCGGTTTTGCACAAGTTCCAACCGTTGAGCGCAACGGTGAAAGAATAGCTTCGCCCAACCCGAGATCGGTGGGACCGATCGGCGAAAAAAATTATTACGCACAATTCATGCTTTTTCTTGTGCCGCTGGGCTTGATTTCGATCAAGCGGGCCAAGACGGCCGGCGTCCGGCGGGCTGCCGTGATTTGCGTTTTGTTGATTTTGGCGGCAATCGGATTGACCGCTTCGCGAGGTGCCGCGCTGGGTTTTGTCGTTATGCTGTTTTTGGCGGGCAATCTCGGAGTACTTAATCTTCGCCAGATTTTCTGGCTGGTATTGATTTCGATCACCTTCGCCATCTCGTCGGATGGACTGCGAAGCCGGGCGAATGACCTTTTTCAAGCCACGCGAGAATTACGCTCGGGTGGTGATATTCGCAACGTTGACAAATCTGTGCAAGGCCGCGCCTCCGAGATGTTGGCCGCCATCGTCGTTTTTCAGAAACACGCCGTTCTGGGCGTCGGCGCAGGCAATTTTCCCATGCATTTTGCTCGTCATTCGGATGTCCTGGGTTTTCAAATTCATCAGGACGAGCGACTGGCGCACTGTACATATCTGGAAATCGCAGCAGAAACCGGCATCTTCGGTTTGATTTGTTTTTTGGCAATTTTCTATGTGATCATTTCGGACTTGCTTCGCGCCCGTCGGGAATCTGACTGTGCCGAATGCCGGGCAATGTCTACTGCATTTCTATTAACCATATTTGTGATGCTTGTGACCAGCGCATTTTTGAGCTTCGCGTTTGTGCGGTATTACTGGCTAATTCTGGCCCTGGCCGCCTGTTCGGCAAAAATCGCCCGGGAACACTCTGAACCAGCGAATAGCGCCGCGGTGATCCAATGAATATATCGATATATCAACCGAACGAATTGACTCCGGAGATGATCGAGAGCTGGAAAAAGTTCCAGCATCTTTCTCCCGATTTAACAAGTCCGTTTTATTCACCGGAATTTACGCAATTGATTTCGCGACACCGAAACGACGTTGAGGTGGCGGTTGTTAACGAAGACAGTCTACGAGCCTTTTTTCCGTATCAGCGCGGTAAATGGAATACGGGGCGACCCGTTGGTGCGAAATTGAATGACTTCCAAGGTGTTATTCATGCACCAAACCAACCGGTCGATCTTTTCCATCTCGTCCGATGCTGCAATTTGTCATTGTGGAGTTTTGATCATTTACCGGTAACTCGCATTTCAAAACTTCATAAAAATCAAATGATCGCCCATTCACCATATATCAGTTTGGCCAACGGTTATGACGGATACTTGGCTGAAAAAAAGCGCGCGAAATCGAAAACTCAACAATCGTATCTGCGAAAGTCGCGCAAGCTGACAAGGGAAATCGGCGAATTGCGATTTGTGTTTCATTCAAACGACACAGACGTGTTTGATCAACTGTTGAAATGGAAATCCGAACATCTCAGGCGGATCCAGGCATCTAATGTATTTGAAAATCAATGGGCATATCGTGTTGCCCAAGAGTTGCCTTCGATTCAAGACGATGAATTCAAAGGGACCCTGTCGTCGTTGTATGCCGGCGATCAACTGATCGCCGCTCACTTGGGATTGCGCAATAGCAATACGCTGCACTGGTGGGTAACCAGTTACAACCCGGAATTCCACCAGTATTCGCCCGGGATGATATTGCTCTCAGAACTCATTCGTGCCAGTGCCGAACAGGGCATACGCAAGATCGATCTTGGTAAAGGAAATGAAGCTTACAAATTGACATTTCAAACGGGAGCGGTTGCACTATGTGAAGGAGCAGTGGCGACCACGGCATGGCAACAGGCGTGTTACGGTGCATTTGGCCGACTCAGAAAATTCGTGCGAACCTCCCCGCTCGATGGCTTTGTCAAAGTTTTAAAAAACAGATTTAAGCGCGTCGGCCGCACGATTAAACCAGTCTCGTTTGGCTCCAGCCAGGCAACGGATGATGGTATCGTTTCATGAAATTGTACAGCGAGGCGCAAGTGCAGCTTAAATGTTAAGACCCAATTTTCTCTACATCGGAACCAGCAAGGCCGGGTCGACCTGGATTTATAACTTGCTGAATCGTCATCCCGACATTTATATGGCCCCGGGCAAAGGAACGTATTTTTTTGATGGCCACTATGACAAAGGATTAGCGTGGTATCTGTCACATTTCCGGTCGGCCAAGAGATCACAAATTTGCGGAGAAGTTTCCCACAGCTACATGTATTCCCCAGTTGCCTGTTCGAGAATTCATCAACTCAACCCCGATATGAAGCTGATGATCTGCCTGAGGAATCCAGTCGATCGAGCCTTTTCTGCTTATTTGGATCGTGTCAAGAATGGACGATTTGCCGGCACGTTTGAAGAGGCTATCGAACAAATCCCCTCGCTCGTCGAACGCGGCCGCTATGCGACGCATTTGGAACCGTACGTCGCAACATTTGGGCGCAACAATTTGTTCGTTTCGCATTTCGATAAATTGAAATCGAATCCGAGATCCTTTGCCCAAGACGTTTTTGATTTTCTCGAGGTGAGACCGCTGTCGTTAAGAGAAACCGATTTGCGCAAGCGGATGCCAGCCGGCCAGCCCAGATCAATAGCCATGGCGCGTGCGGCAAAAACAGCGGCTGCGTATGCTAAGGGCCTCGGCATGATGCGATTGATCGGTTCGATCAAGAGGTCCTTGTGGATTCGAAATCTGCTATATCGTCCGTTTACACCAATCGATACACCGCAAATGGACCAACTCTTCCGCCGGCAATTGCAGGCCGAATTTCGTGACGAGTTGCAACGCCTCGATCAAATGTTGGATACTGACTTTGCCCGGAAATGGCTGGACAACTCATCGACAGCGCCAATGGTTGATTAACGACCAATGGCTTTGAAATAGGGCTCAAGCAGCAAATCGGGAACGATTCGATCAAGCGTTTTGCGCCACCACCAGGGGGCATCCGGGTTCAGATAGATGATATCTCCGGGCTGTACCAATACGGTTTGTTGCGGATCCGAACGAGCTGCGATCAAGTCGACGCGAATTAACATGGGCTGTCCATTGGGCATGCTTCGCTGCACCGTTACGGTTGTCGGCGATTCGATCGGATCAATATATCCGGCCATCGCCACCGCGGTGACTACATCGATTTCACGATCCCGCGGCAAAATAAATCCGACGCCCAATTCACGTTCGCGGTCGCCGACGGTAAACCGTACCGTGTTCGTTTGACTCAAGCGGCCGACCACATAAAACACCTCATGCTTGCGATTAGGCACGACCACGACATCTCCGGGCTGCAGCACAATGTCGCTTTCGCTGACCTGGGTTGCTCCGATACCGCGCAATGGAATCTTCGTAATATTCGTCTGGCTGCGAAGCTGATTGCTGATGTTTGGCTGGACCGTCTCGTTGATCGGGGTAGACGTCGGCGAAGCGGGCCAGGCTGCATTATGAATCAACGACTTGTTGGCATCGTTTACTTGGGGCGTTGATGGGCGAACGGGCGGCGTTATGTCGATCTTTCGCGCCATCCTCACGGGTTTTTCCCGTGGCACATCATGAAGCTGGGTGGTTCGGAAATACGGGTCTAACGTCGGTTCACGCTTGATTTCCGGAGGACCGCCGAATGTTTCCGTCTCGTGGGAGACGGTTGATGTGCTTTCCCATTGGGTTGCGCCGGCAACGTTGCCGTTTGAGGGCGCCGAGTCATCCCATTCCTGGTATTGAACCAATTGAACATTACTTGGCGACGTCAAATTGCCCGATTCGGATTCACTGGGCACCGTTATTCGGGCCGCGACAGAAGTTGGCAGAGATTGCGATGCGTGTGAAAATTTGGGAACAGCTTGAAGGAAATCGGATTGGTTACGTTCCAATATTTGATTCGTCTTGTGATGAACTTCAATATAATCAGCGGCATCGGCAGTGATTCCGCCAGCACTCGCTAACGCATGACCAACGTCGTTTTCATAACGAGGCAGGTAGTAAACCCCAGGCTGATTTACCTGTCCGAGCACGAGGACGCTAATCGTCGCTTTGGATTCAATAGCCAAACTGATTTGCGGCTCGCGGATAATACCATCGGCGTACCGATCGTTAATCTCTTTTTGGGCGGCGATTAGATTTTTTCCGCCGACCTGGATCGGCCCAACCATGGGCAACTGAATATTTCCATCTGCCATGACCGTAGCACTAATTGTCTGCGGCAAAGCACCTTCGCTAAGCTCTTGAATGGTAACGGCCAGCACGTCATTGGCGCCGATGAGATAATCGTCTGGTTGGCTGATCGTTAGCGATGAAAAGTTAAGGGGTGGCCCGCCGGTACGAATCGGTGCACGAAATTCCTCTGGTAATTCGCAGGCTGGAATGCCAGGTGATCGAAATGGCGCCCAACATCCACAGCTCAAAATGATCAACAATACGACCGTCGAGCTCAGAAGTCGGCTAGCAATCCAACGACGCTGTAAGTCTTCGATTTGTCGCATCAATGTCTTACGCCTGACTTGGATCGTTGCGTAATGCGAGATCATCGCATGGTTGGCCACCGCATAATAAAAATAATCGACACGGCTGAAACTTTCGTTAAGGATGCATAACCGAATGTGCAATATCCGAACAACCGGGAGAATTGTTGAAATTTACGTAGATTATCATTTCCCGAGTGATCAGAATAAAACGCTCCGTATGGTCCTTGATTGTTAAATGCTTGCTATCAGTTGCAGATATTGCAGTTCATCGATGCAAAATGTCGGTATCTCTGAGCGCAAGAGTTGCCGTGCACTCCTTATACCGCGTCCTAAGGGTGCTGCTGATTAAATGTGCCAATCCAAACCATCTTCGCTCCAAGCCGCCGTGCCTAATACCGTCGTGCCTAATACCGCCGTGCCTAATGTCGTATTGGCCGGTGTTCGCAAATGTGGAACGACGTCTGTTTTCAAGTGGTTGAACGATCACCCATCCGTTTGCAGTTCGGACAGCAAGGGGACCGAGTATTTGATGGATCGGGATTCGCCATTTCGTTGCGCGGAAACCAGCTATCACAATCGAGGTTTGGAAGGATACGGCGAATTGTTTCCGCAATACGCCGGCCAACCGGTGTTATTGGATGCCACGACACGATACTTTGATCAAGCGACTGCTCGGACAGTGCTTCGCCACCTGAATCCCCCTCCTGATGTAATATTTGTACTTCGCGAACCAGCGGCCCGTCTTTTCTCGCTATTTCGCTATTTGAAAAACAAGCAGCACAAGCTCGGCTCGCATACAACATTTCAGGAATTCGTGGATTGTCTTTTTCAGGAATCGTACGATCGCCTGCTGCCGATCGACAATGGTCAACGAACCGTCAATCACATCGCGCGGCTGAAAACTGAATTGGCTACGGGTCTCGCGAACGGGCGATACGTCGATCATTTACATCAATGGCGCGCGGCGTTGGGCGCGCGGCGCATGCATATCTATTTGTTCGAACAGTTGCGAGTTGATGCCAAAGGATTTATGCAACAGCTGGCCTGCGATATCGGAATCGACCCTGACTATTATGAACACTATTCGTTCCGGGCTTGTAATCGAACGACAATCTGTCACAGCCCGCTTCTTGATACGCTCATCCGCAACTTCAAGCCGTTCGTGCCCAAGACGTCAGTCACTCGACAAATCGTGCGCTTTTACAAAGCCGTTCAGCAAACGTCCGCGTTTACCATGACCAGTAATGACCGACATGCGCTCAGGCAACTGCGGGAATACTACGCGTCGTTCAACCGGCGACTGGCCAATGATTTTGCATTAGATTTGTCGGCATGGCAGGAAGTCGAAACAACTTGATCATAAAATGTGTGACAGCAATTTATTTGTTGTTTCTAGCGGCTGTAGAGATTCTTGCCGGTCATTACATCCGGCCTTGGGACCTGTTTCCATGGGGCGACAAGATTGCTCATTTCATCTTGGTCGGACTGCTCTGTTTGCTAGTTAACTTGTCATTAAATGGCGCGATGCTCAAGTTGTGGGTGGTTCGTGTTCGGATTGGAAGTCTGACTGTTGCCATCCTGGCCACAATGGCGGAATTATCACAGTCCTTTCTTGCGACCCGTACCTGCTCCATGACGGATCTGGCTGTTAGCTATTTAGGAGTCGTATGTTTCGGTTATTTCAGTGGCTACTTGAACCGCCGGGCAGTGGATCGCAAACAATTTTCAGCTGAAATTTGATTAGAGCCAATTAATTCATGGCAAATCGATTTCATGGCAAATCGATAATTTCGCCACCACTTCGCGTGCCAAGGGCGCGCCAGACCGATAAATCTATCTGATCGGTAATGGTGCGGACCGAACCGTCCATCATCGCCACATTGATCAGACCCGGGTGGTAACTGCGCGAAGTGATCGCCCCATATGCGATTCGCGTCGAGTGGGTCCCCTCGCGATAGGATACGTAATCAATGTCATATTCCGTACCCGCATGGATGTAGGGGATTTTGGTGTTCGGCGAAAACGTGGTGGTGAAGCCGCTTTGTTGGCACAGGCCGTCGGCCCATTCCGTTTGCCCGGTGTTGTCCATCAAATTCGGACCCATGTTGATGTCAGCGGAGGCAGCCGTAAACCCGGTGGCAAAGGTCGTTGAGTCCGGTGGCACCGGACCTGGATCCTCGTTGGTGTTACGCAAATACGATGTATAAGCCTTCACCTCGGCAAACATCAGTGTTTGACTGGTTCCATCGTTGAAATGGGCCGTTGTGAATCTGCTGTTAACGTGAAATGCGCCGTCGCCGATCGTTCCATCATTGGGATTCCAAATTTTCCAGGTACCCATGTTGGCCGCGTAATTGGCCGGATAATCACGTTCAATGCCCGCCGCGTTTACCCGGACGACGTCGTTGATTTCACTGGGACAGAGAAACGGAGCGACACGTGTTGCCGCCACGTCCAGTTGGGAACTGTACGGCAAACTGAAGTCGACCAGATGGTGCAAGTTCTTTTCTTCAATAAACGGCAAGACGCGGGCGCGCATCGACCACTGCCCTTCCACCGGCACGTCGATGCCCATTTCAGCGGAATAAGCTTTGGGAAAATGGCGGTTGGCGGATTCGTAGTTCATGGTCGCCAGCTCCAGTTGCCGAATGTTGTTTTGGCAGCTGGTCCGCCGTGCGGCTTCGCGGACGGCTTGCACGGCTGGAAACAACAGCCCGATTAGGATGCCAATGATGGCAATGACCACTAATAACTCAATCAGTGTAAACGCGAGTCGGGACGATCGCGTATCGCGGGACGATGGTGTTGGTCCGGACATGGCTGGTTCGCCTACCTTGAATTGAAAGCTGTTTCGAATAAAAACCGGCTTGGCGTATTTGTAGCCCTGGCTACAAGTGGCGAATGTAGCCATGGGTACAATTGGCGTCAAGTCCACCCCCGGTAACGGGGTTCCACCAGCCGCTGCACTCTCCCGATGAGGTCGCCGCCCCCTCCATTTGCCGTGTAACGATGGCGGCGGTCGGCAAATAGTCTCAAGTTTCGAGGTTCGATACGCGCCGCCGTCGTCGCAGCGCACGGCTAATTCATCGAGAGCGATTGGCGGTAGGCACGGGTTTTTTCGGAGACAAGTTC
>JBFILF010000200.1:0-9219 GCA_041599835.1 Pirellulaceae bacterium | reverse complement strand
TGGAGGCAGCACCGATGTCGGTAAAATTTCCTGTTTGAAAAAATGCGTTCATGCCGTCGTCGAATTTTCGGTGTTATTGCGACGACTACGGCTTAGCAAGCGGCGCGCCAGACAGACAAGCGCGATTGCGGTTCACTCCGCGGCGCACGCAGCGGTTATGCGGCAACTTGTTAACTTGTAACGATCAAGGCTGAAGATACTGCCGACAATTTGCCAACTCGACCGGCTGATTAATAAGCTTTAACGATTGCGCCAGCTCGGCAAATCACGTGACTGCGTGGATTCATTGGGAGAGAATGGCGCTGCGACGGCCGGCCGCCGATTGGGAAAGCCGAATTATTTTCCGCTAGCCGCGCAGAAATTAACCAGCCCGGGCCGGCAAATAGGGCAAGCCGCGCTGCTGGTAGAGTTTCAACTTGTTGGCCAACGTACGGCTGGAGACACCTAATTTACCCGCGGCCAAAGTTTTATTGCCGCCGAATCGTTCGAGACATTGGACGATCACGTGCCGTTCGATTTCGTCGAGACGCACGTTGAGCATCCATTCGGGAATTGTGGGTGATTTATCCACGGGCTCCAGATACAGCAGATCCTGCGGCTGGATTTGCGGTCCTTGCGCGACAACACATGCTGCATGGATACAGTTTCTCAGCTGCCGGATGTTGCCTGGCCAGTCGTATTCGCAAATGAGTCGCAACGCCGTTTTGCTGAAACCGCGAACGTTGTTGGTTGATTCGGCCTGGAACTTGCGCATGAAATGGTTGGCCAAAATTGGAATATCCTCGCGCCGTTGACGCAGCGGAGGCAAATGGATTCGCAGCACGTTCAATCGATAATATAGATCTTCGCGAAAACGGTTTTTCTGGACTTGCTGGTGCAGCACCTGGTTGGAGGTGGCGATAACTCGCGCATGGGCCGCGATGCATTCATTGCTGCCGACGCGTTGGAATTCGTTCTCCTCCAAAACCCTCAGCAATTTAGCTTGAATTCCGACGGGGATTTCACTGATTTCGTCCAACAGTAGCGTGCCGGCACCGACCCATTCGAATCGGCCCTGACGCCGCTCAATCGCCCCGGTGAATGCTCCTCGTTCATGCCCGAACAATTCGCTTTCCATCAGGCTTTCTGATAGCGCGGCACAATTGACTCGACCAAATCGAGCGGCATGGCGCGGGCTGGAGTCGTGCACCAGGCGAGCGAAGAGTTCTTTGCCCGTCCCGCTCTCGCCAGTGATCAGAACGGTGGCCGTACTCCGAGCGAACGATTTGGCGCGAGTCGCCAATTCATGCATTTCGCGCGAACGGTACAAGATCGCCGCCTCGTTCTCGCGAGCTGGCGCGGCAAACGGTACGGCTGGCGACGCGACCTGGTTATCGTTTTGGTTGTGCAACGTCAATTCCCGCTCATGACTTTCAGATAAGGCATCGTTTTCCATTTCCATGGGCTTACGATGATTCGGCCTGGTAGTGATAGGCCGTCTTCATTTTCCGCGCCCTGACCTGGCGATTGACCTGGGGCACCAGTTGATCTCGGGCCGCGATCGCTTTGCTCTCGATCTTGTCGAACAGACGCATGACCAGCTGGATGCTGTTGGCCAACTCAGAAGATCTTTGTTTGACGTCGTCGCGGACCGATTCACTGTGCTCACGCAGTTGCGCGCGGAGGGACAGAATCAGTTCGTCCCGCTTCACCGCCTCCATGATCAACTCATTAAGTTGTTGCAGCAATTGTTGGCTGCGGTTGCCCAGGTCATAACAAATGGCCAATTCATCCGCCAGCGGGTGAAGTTGGGCGTATGCATCGATTTGGTCCTGGAGGACTTGAATCAAACGGTCATTCAGATCGGTTTGCTGAGGGGACATCCATCTGCTCCATGGTTTGTTGATTAATGTAGTCGTCCATTATTTGCAGGTTTGATTCGAACTGCATTTTTTTTTCCAATACGTCCAACCACCATTGCGCCATGGCAATGATGGGGGTTGTATTGGGATCATTCGATTTCCGATTGGCAATTTCACGCAGTTGTTTTTGCGCTTCATCCGTCCGATCAAGTCGTCGCCAGCAAGTGGCAATCTGGTAATCGACCCACAGCTGGTCGGTTGAGGTCGACAATTGTTGGCGAAGGCCTTGGTAGATCTGTAACGCCAACTCGTACTGGCCGGTTTGAAACAAGTTGTTCGCCAGCGCCAGTCGATCCGGCGGTTCGCTAAGGATCCTTTGACCGGCCACCGAAAAATCAAACGGCTTAGATTCTGGTTGTGGATTCCCCGGCGTGTTGGCAGCCGCATCGTTGACAGCCGGTTGGGCGGTGGCCCCAACGGGTTCGCCCGGAATCGACTCCGGATTCGCATTGGGGGCAGTTCGGTCCAACTCGGAAACGTTGGAATTCATTTCCGCCTGCGGCCGATCAGCAGTTTCGGCAGATTTCAACGCCAATTGCATGAGACGCTCCCGCTCCCGTTCAGCCAGGAAACGGATTCGCGAACTGATTTCATGAACCTGGCGGGTGGTTTCCAGTTCGGAGTGGCGCAGCTGTCGCAGAATGGATTCAAAGGGTTGCGGGGGTTCGACATCCAACATCGTGCCACTTTCCTGTGGCCATTGCTCCTGCAGGTTTAATTGGATTTCGTCAATCTGCTGCAACCGCTCGTTTATTGATCGCGTGTCGACGTCCGCGCGTTTTTCGTGTCCAGACAGTTGCGTCTGCTGCGCGGCCAATGCGGCTGGAATCCACAATGCGCCGAGCAACCCGAGATGAGGCAGCAATTGAATGGTGAATTTGATCATGTCGCGTTTTGGAACAACGGGTTAACTTATTGATTCGGCAGCAAGCCGGCATAACAAAGGGCTGCCTGGTGGTGAAGTCCGCGCTGCTGGAATACGCGGCCCATGATTATCAGTGCCGCCCCGTGGTGGGCCGACCAGTCGGGATTGGCGAGTAGCTGGCGGCAAATTTCCAGGCTTTGTTGGGCGTTGCCAGATTCGCGTTCCAATTCGGCCAACAGCAGGATCAGTTTCGCCTGGTCTGACTCAAATGGTTCATGGATCGTTTCCAGCAGCAATTGCCGCGCCTGTTCGTGATCACCATCTTCAATTAACTGAGTGCTCAATGCTTGCACGATGGATTCGCGAAGTGGCGGCGCCAAGGGCTCGGACAGCGTCTGACGCAAATGCCCGGACATTTCGTTGAACAATCCCAACCGCTGAAAACCTCTGGCAATTAATCGGTGGCAGGCCGGTCCCAGTTCCGGCACCTCCGGCCGGCGGACCACGGAAGTCAGCAGATTGATTCGCGCGTCCAGCGTTTCGTTCTGGTCGGTTCGCGTGGCGTTGGATTCAGCTGGCGGTGTTAATTCGTCGGTCGCCAGACTGATCAACAGTCGCGCGTATTCACGGAAGCGGTCGTCGACGAATCGTCGGTTAGCCTGTATCAGCACCTGCCGCGATCGCTGTGGCTGCTCGTCCAGCAGGTAGGCGGTGGCCAGCCCAACCAGGGCAATTTGCTGGAGATAATGGTTTTCGCAAGCTCGCAAGGCGCGGGTGTACGCGCCGGCGGCTTGGGAAAACTGATTTATTTCCAGATAAATACTGCCCAGTTTAAGAAACGCCAATGTCTTGATGCTGCCGCCGTCGCTGGCTTCCGTTACCTGGCGAAATGAATCGATGGCCAAATCGATGTCTGCCAGTGACCGGTGGACCTGTCCGAGATTAAAGTGAATCATCTGTTTCAGCCGGCCGGACACCGGCCGCTTCAACAGATCGTCGAATTGCAACAACGCCTCCCGGATGTGGCCGGTTTCAACTGCCAAACTCGCCAGTCTGGCCCGCGCCAGCGCCGACTGTTCATGTTCCGGGTCTACCAATAACGCCCGCTGCAAAAGTCGACGGGCTGCCTGAATTTCAGACGCCCGAATTTCAATGTCGCTCAACTGATCGGCGGTCTTTATCACAATGGCTTCGCCGTCGGTTATCCACCGCAAATCAAACGGAATGGTCAATCCGTCCAACAGTGTCGCGAGATCGATGCCCAACAAATGGATGTCGACGCGCTGGGCCTGGATCAGCGTCACGGCGTCATCGGTGACCTGGATTGGAATCTCGAGGCTTTTGGAAAGCCAGCCGAAAATCATTCCCAATTCCGCACGATCGGCCCGGGCATCAACAAAAATGGAATTCTGTTGATCTCCCGTATGAATAATGTTGCCGATTGAGATCACGTTGTCCTTTGTTCGCGAACTCGCCGCCACCGTGGGATTGGAGTGGTTATTTTGGAACGCTACCAGTTTTTTGAGTTCACGGTCGGTGCGGTGGGACGGATGCAAGTGCCACATCGCGCGATGATTGATTAACAGCTCCCGGTCTGGCTGTCGTCCCGCAGCTGCTGTCAACCGACTCAACCCGTAGCGAACATCGGATGCGTACGGCCCCAGAGTGTCACCGTCGGAGATCAAGCACAGGTTCCACAACAAATACTGGGCACTGGCAAGCTCACCAATTTGGCTCCAGCACCTGGCTAACCCCAGCTGGCTGGCGACGCGCATTGGCCATTGCGGCTCACCGTCGAGAATCGATTGATAAAGTTTTGCAGCGCGGTTGCGATCATCAGACGCTTCGTAGCATAGCGCGATTCGAAACAGCAGATCGTGGTGGGCCTCGCCCAAGTTGGCGGGTGCCGCGTTCAAAAAATGCGGCAGTGCCTGATACGGATCGTCGGCCAACAAACGCTGTTCGCCAAACTGCAAATGCTGGGCAGCAGATACCAAGATGTCGGGGGGGCCGATTTCCGGCAACTCGTCAGCCAGCACGGCGGACGAATCGGCCGCTGCCACCGGGGGCGATTGCGCGCGGTCGCGATCTGCTGGCACTGCTGTCAGCAAGACGTACAGCCAGCCGATCAATAATCCTTGCAGAAACAAGCCTACGACGAGGCCTGCTCGCACCATAAATCTTCGCATCATTCCCGGCCGAAATCGGCCCTGCCCTGGGTTAATCTGCGATTGGAGCGCCGAATCTATTTAATCGTTAGCGTCGGCATTCCATCCATATTTGTCCTAATACATACAGTTTAATCGGCCGAAAAACTTTCAAACTTGATTCGCAATTGCCCGGCAAGTTTCCCCCGTTTGACTCGATTACGCTCACAGTCACTTTTCCTATTCGCGAGAATGCTATCGTGAACATTAACGAAATGGGTAGCGGCTTTCCTGAGCCAATTCATTCAGGCAGTCGCAAGATCAACCCGCCTCACTTTCGAACCGCCGACATCGAAATGTCTGGCGAGACCAGTGGGGCCGGCGCCGATCGCATCCAGCATGCTCGTGATCCGGAAGTGATTCGGTTAGTTCAGTCGATGAATCAGTCGCCGGAAGTTCGCTCGGAAAGAGTCGCTGAAATTCAACAGCGACTGCTGGCTGGCGACTTCCTGACTCGTCAAGCCGCCGAACAGACGGCGGATGCGATACTCAACAAATAGTTTCTTCCAAGAGCTAATCACAACCAAAGCATACGGCATTGGATCCGTGACGTATCGTTCCCGGAAGCTGACGGTAAACGCAAGATTCTGGAGCTGAAATCAAAAATTTGTTTCGCTGATCGAAGCACGATGATGCGCTTCAGTGGCAAGGACGCGTCGCGCTGGACAAGGATGGTGTCGGGCTTCCAAAACGTTAACTTTTGGAGGTAATTGAAAAAACATGAGCTTAACTATTGCCAACAACGTGGGGGCCCTTACCGCCCAACACAATTTACACCGAAGTTCGAATGCTCTGGCGCGGTCCTTGGAGCGGCTTTCATCGGGATTCAAAGTCAACCGTGGTGCTGATGGTCCATCGGCGCTGGTGATTTCCGAGAAACAGCGAGCCCAGATCGCCGGTTTGCGCCAAGCAATTGAAAACACCGAAAAAGCGGTGTCGATGGTGCAGACGGCCGAAGGCGCGTTAAACGAGATCAACAGTTTATTGGTCAAAGTTCGGGGCTTGGCGCTCGACTCGGCCAATGCCGGCGTCAACGACGACGACGCGCTGGCAGCCAACCAGGCAGAGATCGCCAATGCCTTGGCGACCATCGATCGAATTGCCAACAACACGCAATTCGGCACCAAGAAGTTGTTGGATGGCAGCGCTGGTTTGAATGCGACCGCCACCAACGCGTTTCTGACCGATTTGAATGCCACGTCCGACACCTCGGTGGGCGCTTTCACCATCGCCAACATCGATCAAAACGCGCAAAAAGGCCAGGCCGATACCTCGCTTAATGCGACGGCTGTCGTCGACAACGATTCCAACCTGCAAGGTGACGAAACGTTGACCTTCAACGGCACCGTCCAAGTCAACTTGACCGGCGGCATGACCAACACGCAAGTTCGTGACGCAATCAATGCCGTCACCAGTGAGACCGGCGTGACCGCGACATTGAAAGACGGCACGGGTGAAATCGTGCTGACTTCCAAGGCGTTCGGCCAGAACTTCACCGTCGTGTCCGATGTGGTCAATACCGTGGTTGACTCGACCGGGATTGGAACCACCACCCTCGACACCAATACGGTGGGAGGTCTCGTGACCAAGGCCGGTCAAAACCTAATCGTGGACTTGACCGGACCGGGTGCCGCGACGTTGAACAACGTGGTGGCCAACGGCAATGTGATCACGGCCAACTCGGGCGTGTTTAACGGCCTGAGCTTTACGGTGGAAGCCGACACGGCGGACACTGCTCAAACAGCCAACGTGGCCGGTGCGGTGATCACCGTAACCGACGGAACACTCACGTTCCAAATCGGCGCCAATGCTGGTCAAACGGCACAGTTGTCGATCATCAAGGCCAGCAGTGATGCGCTGGGCACCAACCAGCCGAACAACCAATTCTCTAACCTGAAGAGCATTGACGTGACCACCGCCAGCGGTTCCCAAGACGCGTTGGCCATCATCGATGACGCGATCGATGACATCACCAACTTGCGTGGCACACTGGGCGCCTTCCAGCAAAATACGTTGGAATCGACGGCCAACAACCTGCGGGCCACCCTGGAAAACACCGTCAATGCCGAATCGGTGATTCGTGATACTGATTTCTCAGAAGAAATCACCAACTTTACGCAACAGCAGGTTCTGGTCCAAGCCGGAACGTCTGTGCTGGGAAGTGCCGCCCAAACCTCTCAATTAATTCTTTCACTTCTCGGTTAATTCATCCTACCAAAGTGAAACCCTTGGTTTGCATCCTCTGCAACCAACGGGCATGGCAGCAGGGGGGTGCCGCGTCAGCGCGCCCCCCTTTTTTTGATTGACGCTTCGTTTTATTCCAAGGTGTTTTGATGTTTTCCATCGATGGTTTGGTTTCCGGTCTGGATACCAGCTCGATTATCCAAGGCTTATTGGCGCTGCAGCAAAGCCGTTTGGATCGGCTGAATCTGCGTAAAGACGAAATCCTGCTGGAACAATCGGCGTTTAGCGGCATCGAAGCCAACGTGCTGTCGCTGCAGAGTGCCGTTAATCGACTGGCCAGCTTCACCAACAATGTGTTCGCCGTCCGCGCCGCCACCTCCAGTGACGAATCGATTTTGACGGCCTCGGCCGCCAGCAACGCCGCTTCCGGAACCTACGTCATGCGCGTTACTCAACTGGCGCGCGCCGAACAAATCGCTTCACAGGGGTTTAGCAGCGCCGAAGCGTTAATCACCGAAGGCACACTGACCTTGGGGGTCGGAAATAGACCGACGGTCGATGTGGTCATCGACTCGACCAACAACACTGTGCAAGGGCTGGCCGACGCCATTAACAACTCGACCAGCGATCTGACCGCCACGCTGGTTAACGATGGCAGCGGCGTGCGGTTGCTGTTGACGTCGGCCCACACCGGCGCGGCAAACACCATCAATATCTCCAGCAACTTCGATCCGCCTGTCGGCAACCAGGTGGAACCGGATTTTTCCGGCCCCCCGGTCCAATCGGCCACTGACTCAGAAATTCTGCTCGGATCCGGTGCCGGTGCCATCTCGATTCGTCAATCGAGCAACCTGGTTGAAGACGTGATCGAGGGAGTGACTTTGAACTTGATCGATGTGGACGCCGACCGCGACATTTTGTTGGTGATCGAAAATGACATCGAGCCGGCGCGGACGGCCATCGAAGGATTCGTTGACGCGTTTAACAGCGTGGTTAGCTACATCGACGAACAGACGGCCTACGAAAGCGAAACGGAAACCGCTGGACTGCTGCTCGGTAACAATACCGCCAGCAATATCCGGGATCAGTTTCGCAATCTGTTGGCGCGGGTTATTCCCAATTTAAACTCCAATGCCAATCGGCTCTCCGCCATCGGCATTGAGTTCGACGACAATGGCCGGTTGCAACTGGATTCCGGCAAACTCGACAGTGCACTGCGGGGAAGCCTCGAGGGCGTCACGATCGAAGACGTGCGGCGGATATTTGCTTTGGATGCTCAAACCGGTGACTCCAACGTCTCGTTTGTCCTCGGCTCTTCCGAAACTCGCCCCTCAGACCAGCCTTATCAGCTGCACATCACACAAGCCGCTCAGCGCGCCGCGATCGCGGCCACCAACTCGCTGGGTCCCACCATTGACATCGACAATACCAACAATCAATTCTCGATCATGGTGGACGGCCAGCAGTCCGAATTGCTCACTCTTACCAACGGCTCGTACACCGCCACCCAGCTTGCCCAACACGTTCAGGACACGATCAATCTTTCCAATGAACTCAACGGCCGTACGGTCCGCGTGACAACCGACGGGTCTTTTTTGTCGATCGAGTCGGATGCCTACGGAACAAAATCCGAGGTGGGAAATCTAAGCGGATCGGCCTTGCCGGCGTTGGGGTTTGATGGCAGCGAATATCAACGGGGCACCGATGTCGCCGGTTACTTTGACGTCGACGGAACGATCGAATCGGCCACAGGCAAGGGACGCATATTGACCGGTGATGCCGGCAACGCCAACACGGCCGGATTGCAGTTGCGCGTTACGTTGAATCAAACACAAGTTGGGGCGGGATTCCAATCCGACGTGACCGTGACCCAGGGCTTTGCCTCCAAGTTGAATAATCTGATCGAAGACATGCAGGATGAAGAAAACGGGCGGTTCAAAGTGGCCAATCAGGCGTTCGACGACCGGGTGGCCTCGATCGAATCCAGCATCAACCGGCTGAACGACCTATTCGAGGCCAAGCAGCAACAGTTGATAAACGAATTTGTCGGAATCGAAGCGAC
>JBFILF010000199.1:0-9271 GCA_041599835.1 Pirellulaceae bacterium | reverse complement strand
TGGGTGGCCAAAACAAACGTTGGGAAACTCGCTGTACAAGTGACAGGCACACCGTTTTTTAGGGCGGTTTGCAGCGAAAACCCATGGGTTTTTTTGTAGGAACCAAGCGCCGTGTTTGGTTCGTGTCTCGATCGACACACTGTCAAATTCCGTCGGAGGAAGACATGAAGAATTTTGCTCAGAAGGTCCAACGATTCCTGAAATCGGAAGATGGTCCGACCGCTGTTGAATACGCCATTATGTTGGCGCTGATCGTTATCGTGTGCTTGACCGCGATTCAAGCCATCGGTACCAACGCCAGCTCCGCGTTCCAAGACATTGCGGACGACATTGACTCGGCACGTACGGGTAACGTCAACTAGTTTTCAGTTGACAGACCAAACTGGTCATTCAAAGCCCCCTCGGTCGTGGCGATCGAGTGGGCTTTTTTCACGTTATCAGCTTTAACCGGATTACATCGAATCCCCTGAACGCCATGCACTCAATCATTCCGGCAGATAGTTACCATCAGGTATTCCAGATGGTTTGTTGTTTTTTTACCATCCTCGCCGTTTTTGCAAGCTACCTTTTTACGATGCGGGCCTAGCGGGCGATAGCGCGCGATGTCGGGCCTCGTTACCGTAACAACCCACAGGAACATCCTTCCATTCCGCCCCCAGCGGTTTGTCCCCGGAGAATGCGAATGACAATTATGGAGACGCTTGGCACGGCGCTGACCGAAAACTGGCAATATTGGCTAGTCAGTGTCGTATTGATTGTGGCGGCCGTGATCGACGGCATTCAGCTGAAAGTGCCCAACTGGTTGACGTTTCCCCTGATCATCAGCGGCTGGGTGTTCAGCACTTTGGCTTACGGGATGGCCGGCCAAGGCTGGTATGTCGGCCTGGGCTGGAGCCTGGCGGGAACCGCCTTGGGCCTGGCATTGCTGTTGCCGGCCTATGCCATCGGCGGCATGGGCGCCGGCGACGTCAAGTTGCTGGCCGGCGTCGGGGCCTGGGTGCATTGCTGGATCACGTTTTATGCGTTTTGCCTGTCGGCGATTGTCGGCGCGATCATCGCGATTGTGATGGTTTGCTGGGCCGGGGCACTGAAACGCCACTCCAATCAATTTATTTACATTCTGAATGAAATCATGACGGTAAGGAATCCGGAAGCCTTGTCGAGCATCGCTGCCGAACGCAAAAGTCGCATGATGTTGTTGCCCTACGGCATTCCGATTGCGATTGGCACGATCCTGTACTTCGCATGGATGGGTTTGCTGATTTAGACACGAAAAAACGGGTGGTGGGAAAACCCGAAACCCGAAATGACAGCGGGTTGTGCCGGATATTTGCCGTGTCCGGCGCGACAAACTGAATTTGAACTAGTTGGCCTGACGATGCCGAATCGACGATCAGGGTAACCCATGTTCCCGCTTGGAAACGGCTACGGGCAAGTCTGTACGGACACAGATCATATGCCTCGGTTGTTTTGGGCGGCCATCCGGTCGTTCGATGACTGCCAGGTTTGTCATGGAAGGTTGTTAGTCGCGATACGCGACAGAAGTTTACAACAATTCAGTTGAGGCATTTGGTCGAGGTAACATTTCCATGAAGTCCAAATCAATTTTCCTGATTGCCGTTTCCCTGGGTTTCGGCCTGGTGGCCGCCATCGGAATCACGCAAGTCATGGGCCGGAAAGCTGCCGAGCCCAAAGACACAATTAAAACCGTTCCAGTCCTCGTGGCGATCGAAGACCTGGACATCAATACCGAACTCCAGTCCGAGATGTTCAAAGTCGAGGAATGGCCGGAAGAAATCGTTCCCGAAGGGGTCGTCAGCTCACTCGAGGAAATCGAAAACAAAGTCAATCGTTCCCGAGTCGGCAAAAAAGGTCCGGTTTACCTGACCGACCTGTTGAACAAAAACGAAGTCAACAACATCAACATCCCAGCCGGTTTCAAGGTCATCGGCATTAAATTGTCCGCCGACGACCACCTGTACGGGTTGCTGCAACCGGGCGACCTGGTGGACGTGATCGGCGTGTTCCGGGGCCGCGGACAAAATAGCGGTTCATCATCGAAGACGTTCCTCCGCAAAATTCGCGTATTTTCGGTCGCTTCGCGAACCTCCAAGTCCGCCGAAAGGGACCCGACCGCCAAAGGTTCGACGATCGTCGGTCTGCTGGTCACCGAAAAGCAATCCGAACAGATCGTGCTGGTTCAAAAAGTGGCCGATTTGAAACTGGTCATGCGGAGTAATGAAGACACCGATCTGGCAGCTACTAGCGATGGCACCGATCTGGGATTCACCAACGGCACCGCGGTTGGCGAAGCTAGCAACGCGCTTGCTGGCATGTTTCGCAATCTGGCGTCCGGCGGATCCGGCTCTGCGTCCACCAGCGGCAGTATGGGCGTGCACATCACGACCGTTTACACCTCAGAAGGTCCAACGCAATACCGTTTTGACAGCATCAGTGGTAGCAGCGTGCCCACCCGAATCAAGGGGTTTGGGGACGACGATGCTGCCGACTCGGACGAAACCGACGACGAGTTTGACGGTATTTCCGATGATGCGGATTCTAACCCTTCGACCGAAGAATTGGATTCTGAGCCTAGCAACTAACACAATCAATTCACGGTCAATACGGATCGAAATACTTAAGGCGGAGGATGCGTTTGCAGCGCTTCTTCGCCTTTTCCAATTGGCAGCGAACAATCGGCAGTTTTTGATTCTGCGTGATTTGCCAAACGGAGACTTGATCCACCATCAGACTCGGTTCTCGGAACCAATTGCAGGTATTTAACGGACAAACGGCCCCGCAACCCACGGGCCTCTACCGAGATAAGGAATTCAAGGATGAATAAGCCGCGACTCTCATGCGTAACCGCTGTCATGGCAGTGGCCACGATCTTCGCTGCATACCCCAGCCTGTTGCCTCAGGCCGCGGCGCAGAACGCGAGTTTTTCGGGCAATGCACCGGTGCAGGTGGATCGCTCGGTGACTCGAATCGAATTAATCACCGGCACCAGCCGGTTGCTGGAATTTGGTTACGACGTTCCCGAATTAGTCGTCGACAACCAGTCCGTGATTCGCGCCACTCCGATCGCCGCCAACCAGGTGTTGTTGACCGCACTCAAGCCGGGGATCGCAGCCATCACGGTCAGTGACGCCAACAAAAAGACACAAACCATCAACGTGCTTGTCGGCGGCGACGTTCGCGCCCTGGAAATGAAACTCCAACAGATTTTTCCCAACTCTGCCGTCCGCGCCACGGCGCTGGAAACCGGCGTGGTGTTGTCCGGTACCTTGGCCCGGGCCGACCAAGTTCCCACGGTGTTGAGCGTGGCCAGTGAATACTTCCCGCGAGTCCACAACGCAATGCAACTGCCAGATTCGCAGATGATCGCCATCGAAGTTCAAGTTTATGAAGTGGCCCGCAGCAAAGTGCGATCGTTAGGGATCGACTGGCAACTGTCCGTCGACGATTTGAATTTGGATGTTTTTGGCGGTCAGAATGTCTTCAATTCGGTTGCTTTCAGCGTGGTTGAGAACGGCGATCGGCTGGATGGATTTCTGCAGGCACTGGAAAGTCGCAACCTGGCCAAACTGCTGGATCGTCCCACCATCGTCACCATGAATGGCCGTCCTGCTGAATTCCTCGAAGGTGGAGAATTGCCGTTTGAAGTAAGCCAAGGTCTGGGCAGCACGACCATCGAATTTCGTCCGTTCGGCACCAAACTCGACGTGGTCCCGATCGTGCAAGGCGAGGGAAGCGTGCGATTGGAAATCCGTGCCGAAGTTTCGGAGCCCTCAACCGACCTGGCCAACGACACCGGGACGCCTGGTTTTCGTGTGCGACGAGTTAATACCGGTGTGGACATGAAAATCGGTCACACCCTGGCATTGGCCGGTGATATCCGAGAGGAAATCGAAGCGCAAACCAGCGGCATTCCCTGGTTGATGAACACGCCATATGTCGGTTCGTTGTTCCGCCGTGTTCAAGAGACCAAATCGGAGATTGAATTGGTGATCTTGTTGACCCCGCGATTCGTCGGCGAAATGGACCCGGCCCTGTTACCGCCAGGCCGACCCGGCCGCGGCACCGTCTCGCCCTCCGATTGCCAGCTTTACCACAAGAGCTACCTCGAAGTACCGCGCTGCGGTCCGGATTGCGGCCATCATATGCCGAACCAACCTCGCGAACCGGTACCGGGTGAAAACTGGCAGTACGCTCCGGGCTATACGCAAGGCCAACCCGCCGGCGCACAGCCGAACTACACGATTTCCGATTCGTCACCGGCTCAACCTGCTGCATCGGCCCCGACGCCTTCGACGACACCGGCCATCGCGCCACGTTCGCCAGTGCCCACGGCGCCGAGTTCATCCTACGATTGGATCCAGGATCCGACCAAAGTAGAAACGCCAAACGGCGCGGCGACGCCTGGTTTCGGTTTCCCGGGGCAACCCAATCTTAACTCGGCCCAACCGACAGGGCCGAAAACCAGCAACTTACCGTTGAAAAACCTATTTCGACGCTAACCCGCAAAATCCATCTCGGTGAGCAACGTCAACACCGGTTGGTTCGCATCTGTCATAACCGTCAGGCGCGAATTAACCGGTGTTGGCCTTTTTTGTTCACAAATTTCGGACGCTGACCTCAAACGTAATCTAAATATCTATGGTGAACTCCCTACACCGGGAACATCAGAATCCAAACAGTGTTTAATTTTCTCCCCCAGGACTTGATATGAGTACGGCTCTGCGACTTGTCATCTGTGACCCCGCCGAGGATTCGCGGGAAACCCTCAAGGGGCTCGTTTTGGGTATTGAGAACGTTTGCCTGGAGGCCGAATGCTCGCGTTACGAGTTTTTCCCGGATGTGGTGCAGCAGACGGCACCGGACGCGCTGATTATCAACATCGATTCGAATATCGACACCAGCGTCGATTTGATCGCCAAAATAAAACAGGCTGACTCCAAGGTCGGCATCGTCGTGGTTAGCGGCAGCACCGAAGGACAAGTCATTCTTCGCACGATGCGGGCCGGCGCCAGGGAATTTGTCAACTCGCCGATTGAGATCCAGGAGCTGGTTGCGGCACTGGAACGAGTCAGCGATTCTTCCCAACCCGGTACGCGACCCAAATCGGGACGGATCATCGCCGTTGCTGGTTCATCCGGCGGTGTTGGCACCACATCGATTGCCGTGAATCTGGCGTGCAGCATGGCCCAGATCCCCGATCAAAGCGTGGCGCTGATCGACCTTGACCTGAGTCTGGGTGACGCCGACGTGTTTTTGGACTCGATTCCCGAATACACGCTGCTGGATGTCACGCAAAATGTGTCTCGGCTGGATTTGTCGTTGCTGCGAAAATCGCTGACCAAGCACGACTCGGGCGTTTATCTGTTGCCGCGACCGGTGCAACTGCAGGATATCGAAACAATCACCGCCGCCGATTTCAGCCGCGTGCTGAAGTTGCTGAAAGCATCGTTCACGCACCTGATCGTCGATTTATCCAAATCCTACAATTCGCTGGACATCACCACGTTGCAGGCCGCCGACGAAATCCTGCTGCTCACTCAGCTGGATTTGCCTTGTCTGCGCAACGTCGTCCGGTTGTTGATGTCGTTGGATGCGTTTGAAGGGATCACCAACAAAATTCGGATTGTCGTCAATCGTGGTGGCTTGGATACGTGCCAGATCAGCATCAAAAAGGCGGAAGAACACATCGGCCGAGAAATCTTCTGGCAGATCCCAAACAACTTCTCCGCGGTGTCCGAGGGCCGAAACAATGGCGTTCCGCTGCTGGATTCCAGCCCCAATTCCTCGATCACTCAAAATATCATTTCGCTGGCCACCAAACTGGCCACCGGGCAAGAGGAAGTCGAAGAGACGCCGGAAAAGAAAGACAAAAAACGCCTTTTCAGCTTTTTGTCCAAAGGCGGCTAATCGCCTCCATCATCCATTAACGGCTGCACTCACAGCCGCTCGAAACGCCTCGGCAACGTTTCCTAGCCAGGCGTTTTTCTTGTATGTTTGATAATCGACGCGGCCCCACAGCGCGGACCATTGAGTCGATCCGCTCGTCAGTCAACAGCTGTTTCCCTGAGTCGCTTGAGGCTAATGATCATGCAACGATTGATATGGTTCGTCGCCGTGGCAGGATGGCTGCTCAACGGTTATGGAGCATCTCGGCCGGCAACGGTGTGCGGTCAAGACCGCGCCTCGCGCGACGGCGCCGGGCACCCCTCGACTTCATGGCAATCTTTGTTTGATGGAAAAACGCTAGGCGACTGGAAAGTCAGCGAGTTTGGCGGGCAAGACGAAGTGATCGTGGAATCCGGCAGCATTGTCGTTTCCGCCGGATACCCGTTGGCCGGCATCACGTATCAAGGAGCCTTTCCAACAGACAATTACGAAATCGCGTTGCAGGCGCGAAAACGCCAGGGAACGGATTTTTTTTGTTGCCTCACGCTGCCAGCCGGCGATGAACATTTCTCGTTCGTGGTGGGCGGGTGGGGCGGCGCCGTCACCGGCATTTCCAATGTCGACCAACAGGACGCTTCGGACAACGCCACGCGCTCTGTCCGCAAGTACGAGGTCGATCGTTGGTATTCGATTCGCGTGGCGGTGGGAGATTCGAAAATCAAATGTTGGATCGACGACCAATTGGTGGTCGATTTGAATCACGCCGATCGAAAGTTGACGTTGCGGGCGGAAGTGGTGCCCAGCAAACCGGTGGGCCTTTGTTGTTTTGAGACGCGCTCGGAATACCGCGCGATTAAGCTATTGAAAAAATCCAAATAATTAACCACATCATTCGTTGGCCCCGGCACAGATGACTGCTGAAATCGGACTGCACCAGGAATACATGCAGTTGGCGCTGCAGCAGGCACGCGCGGCTTTGGATGTCGACGAAGTCCCCGTCGGCGCCGTGATCGTGCGACACGGGCGGGTCATCGCCGCTGCCCACAACCAGCGCGAAACACTTCGCGATCCTACGGCACATGCTGAAATGGTGGCCATCACGCAAGCTGCCCAAGCGGTCAATGATTGGCGTTTGGCCGATTGCGCTTTGTACGTCACGTTGGAACCGTGCGCCATGTGCGCCGGGGCGATTGTCAACGCGCGGCTGCCATTGGTCGTGTACGGTGCCACGGATCCAAAAGCTGGTGCCGTCGGTTCGCTGTACCAACTGCTCAACGATCGGCGGCTCAACCACCAGTGTGAAATCGTGGCCGGCGTGCTGGCTGAGGCGTGTGGTTCATTGCTCACGGAATTTTTTCAACAGCAACGGCAACTGGGCAAGAAGTAACTGCACACCAACTCGGTGCGCGGCATCATCCACCGCTGACCGTCGCGTTTCGTGGCCGCCTTTACCCAACGATCTCGGGCACGATAATACAGCTTCCAATGGGCGAACCGGGCCGCATGCGAGGCTGTTTTTTCATGAGCGATATGCATTTTGATTTAATGGTGTTAGGGGGTGGGCCCGGCGGTTACGTGGCGGCGATCCGCGCGGCGCAACTGGGTCTCAACGCCGCAGTCGTGGACGAGAACGATCAATTCGGTGGAACCTGCCTGCGGATCGGCTGCATTCCCAGCAAGGCCCTGCTGGAGAGCAGCCACGCCTATGCCTCGGCGATTCACGATTTGGCCGCTCACGGAGTCGACGTGGGCAAGGTCAAATTGGATCTTGACCGTATGATGCAGCGCAAAAATGAAATCGTCGATGCGCTGACCGGCGGCATCAACATGCTGCTCAAAAGGAACAAAGTGACCGCCGTTGTCGGACGTGGCACGATGGCCGGGCCCGACACGATCGAGGTCGACGGTCGGGATGCCGGGCAATACACGGCCGATCACGTCATCATCGCCACCGGCAGCAGGCCGACCATCCTGCCCGGCATTGATTTCGACGGCGAATGGATCGGTGACAGCACGACGGCGCTGTCGTTCGATGAACCGCCCGGCCAATTGCTGGTGATCGGCGCCGGTTACATCGGGTTGGAAATGGGTTCGGTGTGGAACCGGTTGGGATCGCAGGTTACCGTGTTGGAAGCCCTGGATCGAATTCTCCCCGGCATGGACACCGAGATGGCCAAGCTGGCCCAACGGATCTTTGAAAAACAGGGCATCCAATTCCGCACCGGCGCTTGGGTTGAATCGGCCGTCGTGAGCGATGATCATTGCGTCGTCCAATGCAAAGACGCTGATCCACTGGTGGCCGAACGCGTGCTCGTGTGCACGGGGCGTTCGCCGTGCACAAATGGAATTGGACTGGACAAGATCGGCGTGAATCTGGACCGTCGCGGCTTCGTCGTCGTTGACGAAAACTTTGCTACGTCGGTTGCCGGTGTGTACGCCATCGGAGATTGCATCGGAGGAGCCATGTTGGCTCATAAAGCTTCCGAAGAAGGCGTGGCTTGCGTTGAGAAACTCGTCACCGGTTTTGGACACGTGCACTACGACGCCATCCCCGCGATCGTGTACACCCACCCCGAAATCGCCAGCGTCGGCCGCACAGAAGACGAACTAACGGAATCGCAAATCAAATACAAAAAGGGTATGTGCCCTTACGGGGCCAATGGCCGCGCACGAACACTGGGGGATACTACGGGACGGGTCAAGATCCTGGCAGACGCCGAGACGGATCGCATCCTCGGCGTGCATGCCATTGGAATTCATGCCGGAGATTTGATCGCCGAAGCGGCGGTGGCCATGACGTTTCAAGCCAGCGCCGAAGACCTTGCGCGGTGTTGTCACGCCCATCCAACTTTGTCGGAAATAGTTAAGGAGGCGGCCTTGGCCGTCAACGGCCAAGCCATTCACACTTGATCCGCGATCCTTGAGATCGATAAACAGTCGATCCAACCCAGCATTGTCGAACCCAGCATTGTCGAATTCCCTGCAACGCGACCGTCATCTCGGATTGCCCGGCGCCGTCGGGCTCGGCGTGGGCGCGATCGTGGGCGGAGGAATTCTGGCGCTGGCTGGGGTGGCCTTTGCCAATACCGGTCCCGCCGCGATGTTGGCGTTTGGGCTGAACGGCCTGATTGCGATGCTCACGGTACTGAGCTTTGCCGAAATGTCTTCGAAATTCCCTGAGTCGGGCGGGACCTATACGTTCGCCAAAAAGGTGCTGTCCGTCGAAGCTGCCTTTTCCGTCGGCTGGGTGGTATGGTTCGCGTCGATCGTGGCCGGAGTCTTGTACGCCATTGGGTTCGCTTATTTTTTGTCGCGGGTCGCCGCGGACCTGGCCACGGCAACGCTCGGCCAGTCACCAAGTTGG
>JBFILF010000198.1:0-9317 GCA_041599835.1 Pirellulaceae bacterium | reverse complement strand
GTTTTCAATCAGTAGTTGCTCCAGTTCCTCTTGGGGCAGGATCCACAGCATGTCCTCGGCGGAACCACCGAGATTGACCGAAAAACTGCAGACCGTCACCACCGTCCGCGGATCGAATAAACGGCTGCGGTGCGGAATCCCGTCGCTGTGAACCATACGGCACTGCAATGATTCCTTTTGTGGCCACGATTCACCCAGCGACGCCGTCAGTTGAATGACGATCATCTCGCTTAACGACCATTCGACGTCGGTAAGCGAGCGATCGTCCGGCAACGGATCGATTTCGTCGCCGAGCATCTGCAATACCAGAGCCAGCATCAGCCGCCGCGGCATGACAAGCAACGTCGTCAGTTGACGATCGCTAACGGCGATTTCGCATCCAATGGCCGGCTTGGGCAATCGGCGTTTGACCGAGTCAAACGTCTGCGCCTGCTGGTTGCTGTGCTGGAATTCGATTTGCCTGCCGGTCAACTGCGACCATTTCTCGTTGAAGTCAGCGGTCCACGCGTCCAGCCAGGAGGACCAGCGTTCAGAGATTTCACTGGCCAGTCCACTGGGCTGCGTAAAGTCGAACGGCTCGATATTCGCCGAAGCGGCTGGCAGGTTTTGTGTGGTCGTTTTCATCGCGAATACTCTTTCGATTTACTGAATGTTGAATTCTTCGAACAGAATATTTCGGATGCGCTGATTGCCGTTGGGATACAGCACTGAGTTAAAGTGGTTAAGGATTTCGCGTCTCAACCGATTTTGACCGGGGGCACCGCGGATATCGTTCATGCCCTTGTCGGCCAGGTAGCTCAGCAACCAGCTGCGGAGAATTGCCGCGTTTTGCTCAATTAACTTGTTTATCTCGGACTGATGGGACGAATCGGCCAGCAAGGAAATCTTCACTCGCAGGTACCGATTCAGGTTCGACTCGTTGAGGTTGACCACCACTTCACCGAATTCAATGAAGGTGGGTGGTTTCGCGCTATCAACGACTTCGGATCGTTTTGACGCGGCGGAGTCATCCAGCAACGGTTTGACAAACAGCGGTGTCGCGGCGCCGCTGCCGATCGAGACGACAGCGACCAATAACCACATCACGAGGGATAGCACCCCGCGCGGTTTGGTCTGCTCGCTTGCTTGTACGTCGGCGTTGTCAGCCATCTGCCCGAGTTTTCTGTTACCGGCAACACCGCCCAAGTCGTTCGGCGGCATTGCCTGAGTACTGCCCTAAAGAAAACTGCTGCCACAGCCTTCTGTAACGTTAAGTTCTAACGGTTACAGAAGGTATATCGGCGGCGCACCAGCGTCACTTTTGAACATTCCCGAGAAACACCCATTTTCAGCTGCCTCGAATCACCGAGTGACAGCATGCATCCGGGAACAACACCGACGTCGCCGGCGCGAATCTGCCGGTCAAGCCAGCAGTGGCTTGGGAGGCATGACAGCGTCGAAATCCAACGACATTGCGTTGCTGGTGAAGACGCGGGTATCGACATTTTTTTCGCTATCGTGCGGAACTTTTTTCGCTGTCAGACGCGATGGCATACCAATGAATACTATTGAACTTTGTTAACTATCCGGAAATCACAAGCTTTTTCAATTATTGAAACTTTGGCGCGCCGCTTGCCAAACAACCAATCCAGTCGCCGACGTCTGCGCGGGCGATGCGAACACAGGGACGTGAAGTCAAACAACTAATGTTCAACGGAATCTACAGCAGCGCCTCGGCCATGGATGTGGCCGCGCGGCAGCACGAGGTCATCTCCAACAACTTGGCGCATTTAAATGTGCCGGGGTTTCGTCGTACCATCCTGGCGGTTCAATCCCGCTCGGACCCGGCGGAGATCGTTTCCGGTGATCGGGCCAGTTTAGCCGGCAGTCAACCGATTCGCACCTTTGTAGACTTTACACCGGGCGGCCTGAATTCCACGTCGCGACCGCTGGACGTGGCGTTGGCGGGCGATGGATTCTTCAAGATTGAGGGTCCCGGCGGCCAACTGCTAACTCGCAATGGTTCGTTTCATTTGACTGGTGACGGGCAACTCATAACGGCAGACGGTTTGGCCGTGTTGGGTGAAGGTGGTCCGCTGCAAATTCCTACCGACGTCTCATTGGACCAGATCATCATCAACATCGATGGCCGCATTGTTGCTGCCGACACCGAGGTCGGTCGGTTGGCAATTACCGCTGTGGAAGATCCGAACACGTTGGTGCAAATCGGATCCACGCGGTTTCGCGCGCCGGCCGACGCCAAATTCGTGGATTCCACGGCCCGCGTCCAGCAAGGCGTTTTGGAATCCGGCAATGCAGTCGCCGTGTCCGAGATGATTCAAATGATCGTGGGGATGCGGCACTACGAAGCGGCCCAGCAAAGTTTGCGGACTATCTCGGAAGCCACTCGACAATTCGCCACCATGGACGCATAGAAAGGAAACCAGATGCTGCGTGCATTTTTCTCCAGCGCAACGGGCATGCGGGCTCAAGAGCTATTGATCGACAATACGGCGAATAACTTGGCCAACGTCAATACGGCCGGGTTCAAACGCAGCCAGGTCAATTTTGCCGACCTGCTTTACGCCACGCAGCGTGTGGCTGGATCCGAAGTCGCGGCGGGCCAAACGACACCGATCGGCTTGCAAATCGGTAGTGGCGTGCGGGTTCAGGGCACGACCAAGGTCTATTCGCAGGGTGTGTTACAGGAAACCGGCATTCCCACGGACGTTGCCATCGAAGGTGACGGGTTCTTCAAAGTGCTGATGCCCAGCGGCGACGAACGGTTCACACGCGACGGCAATTTCAGGATCGACGGCAACGGCAACCTGGTCACCAGCGAGGGATATATTGTCGACGGCAACATCGCGATCCCCAATGACACTTCGCTCGCCTCGCTGCAAATCGGTGACGACGGCATCGTCACCACGGTGACCAACGGACAACTGCAATCGTTGGGCACCATTCCGTTGTATCGGTTTGCCAACCCGATGGGACTGAAAAATGAAGGTGGGAATTTGCACTCGGCCACGCCGGCATCGGGCGCCGCTGAAATCGGGATTATCGGACAAAACGTAGGTAACCTCCGCCAGTCATTCATCGAGGGGTCCAATGTCGAAGTCGTGCGCGAACTGGTTTCGTTAATCACCGCACAGCGCGCATACGAAATCAATTCGCGGGCCATTCAGGCCGGCGATGAAATGCTCTCCAACACCGCACAGCTGACACGTTAATCGCCGTCGACAAGCGACCTGTTGGGACCGGACAAGGAGTCAACCCGATGAAACTCATTCCGTGCGCCTGGCCGCAAACACATGTCGTCCGCCTGGCTTTTCTGGCCATGCTGTCATGGTTGTTGAATCACCATGGGTCGTCTGCGGATGAACCGGTCCGCATCGCCCTGCGACCGGTTGTCAACGCCGCCAGCCGGGAAAAGGTCACATTGGCTCAGGTCGCTGAATTGTCCGGGGGCAGGCACCATGTGCGTTCGGTTATCGCCAAACTGGACCTGGCCATTTCGCCGGACCAACCGCAAAGTGTTTTGACGCGCCGCGAAGCGCAAACGCGACTGTTGCTGGCTGGATTTCAACCGGACGAATTTCAACTGACGGGGTCCAGCGATGTAACCATCCACACCGATGCGGCGGCAAGCTGGCGCCGGCAAGCTGCCGGCTCGATCGCCCAGCGGGTATCGGAAAGTCTCAATATCGATCCGACCGAGGTGGTGGTTCAGATCACGACGCCATTGGATCAAGACCAGCGGTTGAAAGGCTACGGGGTCGACCAGGTTGAACTGGCGCCGCTGGATCATGGCGACCGGCTGATCGGGCAAAAAAGTGTCGAACTGGGAGTCTTTTCCGGCTCTCGGATGCTGGATCAGATTCCTGTAATCGCTCGCATCTCCATTTTGCGCGACGTGGTGATTAGCCGACGGCCGATCGAGCGCGGGGAAATTATTGACAAAAGCAATACGTATATCGAGCGCCGCGAGCTGTCCACGCCGCGTCTCGAATCATATTTGAGTCCCGATCAGCTGGGCCAGGCCAGTCGCCGCCGGTTGCGGGCACAGCATGTTCTGCGAACCGTCGACGTCGTCAATGGTGGAGGGACGTCTTCGGCCGAAGTGCTGGTGCGGCCACGCGACCTGGTGACCGTGATCGTCGAGCAAGATGGTTTGCGCATTTCCATGTCGGGCATGGAAGTAATGCGGGCCGGACGGGCCGGCGAGTTGGTGCCGGTGCGCAATCCCACATCTAAAAAAACTCTTTACGGTCGCGTGCAGCGTTCCGGCGTGATCGAACTCGTCATGCAATAACTGAGAGCAATCGATGATGCAAACCACTCGGCAAATGTTGATTATTGTTTTGTTTTTAGCCCCGGCCGGCGCGGCGGCCACGCCAGCGGCGGCGCAGACGCTGTGGCAAAATCGGGATGAACACAAAGCGTTTTTGTTTCGCGATTTGAAAGCCCGGCAGAAGGGTGACGTGTTGACAATCGTGATCAGTGAAAACACCGACGTGGCCAATTCGGACCGCCGAGGACTAAACAAAAGTGCTGCGGCCAGTTCGTCCGGCAGCTTTTCTTATGACGTTTATGGCGGCGACGGTGACGCGGCGGCACAATTCGGTCAGTCGTCGCAGCGGCAGTTTGACGGCGGCGCCAATTATTCAAGCGATCGGGAATTCTCGGACCGCGTTGCCGTCAGCGTGGTGGAGATGCTGCCAAACGGCAATTTGATCGTGGCCGGCAGTCGCGACATCTTCGTGGAGGGCGACCACAAAACGCTGATGGTCTCGGGCATCGTTCGCGGGCTGGATATCCGCCCCGACAATTCCATTTTATCCCGCCATGTTTCCAATCTGAAAATCCAATTTCAGGGTACCGGCACCGAATCCAACTTCACAAATCAGGGCTGGCTGGGCCGCCAAATTAACAAGTTTTGGCCATTCTGAACGATCACGGTTGGGAAGCATGAACAAATTCAACAAATTTTCGATCGTCGCCGGCTGCCTGGCCTGGTTCAGCCTGATCGCGTCGATGAACCCGGCTTGCGCCCAGCAAACAGACCCGAATCGCGAATTGCTACCAGACCCGCTCGGCATACCCCCGTCACTGATACAACCGGAGGCGGCGGAAACGGTGCAGCCACTTCACGTGCCCGATGCCGCGCCATCGTTTGACGTGCGCATCAAAGACATCTCGCGCGTCGCCGGCTTTCGAAAGAACAAACTGACCGGTATGGGATTGGTGACCGGTCTGAATGGCACCGGCAGTAAGAATCCCGTGACTCGACAGTTTGCCTTGAACATGCTGGAACGGTTCGGTTTGCGTGGCGATCCCGAGCAGCGCGAGCAAATCCGAACGCAGGCACTGGATAAAACCGATAACCTGTCCGTCGTTACGGTGACGGCCGAAGTGGATGTCATGCATCACAAAAACGGTAACGCGATCGATGTGACTGTATCGACATTTGATGATGCGTCGAGCCTGCAGGGGGGCGTGTTGATGTGGACGCCGTTGTACGGCGTTGACGGCGAAGTGTACGCCGTGGCCAGCGGCCCGTTGTCGATCGGTGGATTCAGTTTTTCCGGCGACGCGGCTACGGTTCAGAAAAACCACCCCACGACCGGCAGAATTTCCGGTGGTGCAATCGTCGAAAAAGAGCTCTGCCTGCCGGATTTCCAAAACACCAGCGAGTTTCGATTAAATCTCAACGAGCCGGACTTGGAAACCGCGTCGCGGATGGCCCATTCCATCAATCAGTTCTGGCCCGGACATGCGAGTCTGGTCGATGCCGGGGTGGTGGAAATCCTTATCGCGCCGCCCTACCGCAACAATCCCAACCAGTTCATCGCGATGATCCAATCAATTCGAGTCGTGCCCGACACGCGAGCTCGAGTCGTGATCAACGAGCGGACGGGTACGGTTGTCGTCGGCGATCATGTTCGATTGTCGCGGGTGGCCATTACACACGCCAATTTATCGGTGATTACTGGAGAAACGCCCAGCGTCTCGCAACCCGCCCCGTTTTCGCGCGGTCAAACGACAGTCGTTCCGCGGACCAACATCAACGTGCTCGAAGAGAGTGGATCGGTCAACGTGATCGACCGATCCGTCACGGTTGGCGAACTGGCCCGGGCTTTGAACGCACTCGGCGTCACCCCGCGTGATTTAAGCTCGATCTTTCAACAACTCAAGGCGGCCGGGGCATTGCACGGAGAACTGGAATTTCAATAACAGTTCGCAACAGCCTTGGCCGCACAGGAGTCATGTCATGAACATTCTGCCATCAGCACTGCCAGATAGTGCCACCTCACTGGTCAACGCCAGACGGCCTGAACAGCTGCCTGAGGCGGCAAACCATCCAGAAATCGCCCAGCAATTCGAAGCCATGTTTTACTCGTTGTTGCTGAAAACCATGCGGAACTCGATGACAGAAAACGGCCTGTTTGGCAAAGAAAGCTCGGACACCCTGGGCGGCATGTTTGACATGTTTATGGGCCAGCACCTGGCGAGTTCTCAATCGCTCGGAATCGCACGAATGATGGAAACGTACCTGGCTAACTCGTCCGGTACCGACAAGGAGTCCCATTAACAATGAAACCTCATATACGACCGGCAGTTCACACCAGCCAAATAGTCGAAAAATGCGTAGCGCATCTGGACCGCGAAATCTCTTTATTCAGTCGCTTCATCGAAGTCAGCCAGTCGATCCAAAACGTCGTCGGAATCCATGCCGGCGCACCGGATGCCGCGCTGGATGAAATCACGCAATCTCTGAAACAGCAGGCCGGAACGGTAGCCGAGTCTCGCCAGCGGTTGCAGCTGGAATTGTCACAATACTTGGGCCTGACGGGCGGGCGAGCCTCGGTCAAACAATTGATCGACCAACTCAGCGGCCAACAAGCCGAAATGATTGCCACGCGACGCACGAAATTACTGGAAATGGAATCGCAAATTCGCAGTATGAACCGCACCAATACGTTGATCTTGCAACAGTCGTTGGATTTGTACGAGCGAATCGTCGTCGGCCTGACCGGTCAAGCCGTCGCGCCGCCGACCTATTCGTCCAGCGGTGAGATCGGCTCAAGCAGCGGCGCCAATTTGTTGCAGACGGAATGCTAGTGCTATGTTGGGATTCAATACTAGTCTGTCAGCGTTGCGAGCCAGCCAGGTGGCGATCGACACTTTGGCGCACAACATCGCCAACGCGAATACGCCCGGTTTTCACCGCCAGACGATCCACCTGACCGAAACAGCGCCCATCTTCAAACAGAATCTCTGGTTGGGGACCGGCGTTCGAGTCGCGCGAATCAATCAAATCGCCAGCGCCGCCGTGGAATCGGCGTTGACCACCACGATCGCCGACCAAAATCAAGCCGGCCGGTCACTCGAAGCCTTCCGCCAAATTGAACAACAGTTCAGGACAGGCAACGGATCGATCCACCAGCGATTTGCGGAGTTCTTTGACGAAGCCAAAAACTTGCAGGCACAACCGTCGGACTCGACCCAGCGATTGTTGTTTGTCCGCTCGGCGCGATCGCTGGCATCTGAAATCACGTCAATCTCCAGTCACTTGCGCGACCTCCGGCGTACGGCGCGCACGCAAGTCGAACAGGCTGTGGATCTGGTTAATGCCCAGCTGACCGCACTGACCGATCTGAATCGACAAATCAGGCAGGCACAAGCCGCCGGTCAGCAACCGAACGATTTGCTGGATCAGCATCAGCGGCTGGTCAATGAGATTGCTCAAAATGTCGACATCCAGGTCGTCCCCCAGCCGCGCGGCTTTGCTTACCAGTTCGCTGGCAATCGCATGTCCGTTGAAAACGCGTCATTCCAGATCAATGTCGATTTTGCTGAGGGAAACGTTGCTTTTTTTGCCAACCAATCCGAGTTCACTCTGGAATTCGAGGGAGGTCGGCTGGGTGCGCTGCAACACATCTATAATCAAGCGGTTCCTGAATACCAGGCACAACTCGAAACATTAACCACCAGCCTCGTCCAGGGCATCGATCATCTTCACTCGATTGGGTTGGGGCTCACGGGCGAGTTTTCGGCACTGAACGGGCATCGCGCGGTTTCGTCTCTGTCGATGCCGCTCAACAAAAATGATTCACCGTTTGGCGTCGAATCGGGCGAGCTGTTCATCTCGGTCACCGACCATTCCACCGGCCAGCGGCAATTGCACCGCCTGGTCGTTGACCCGGAAATCCAATCATTGCAAGACCTGGCCGCCGAAATTGACGCCATCAACAACGTGCAGGCCATCGTCAATACTCAAGACCAGACGCTGTCGATCGTCGCTGCACCCGGCTTCGGGTTCGACTTTGCCGGCCGAGTGCCCACGGAGCCAGACCGTTCGCAAATCAGCGGTGACGCGCAAATTCAATTCTCGGGATTGTATTCGGGTCCCAACAACGACCGGTTTGACTTCACGGTCGCGGGCAGTGGAACGGTGGGCGTCGCTAGTGATTTGTCACTAATCGTGACTGACAGCGCCGGACAGCAAGTCGGTGTATTCAATTTAGGTGAGGGTTATGAGCCAGGTGAACCCATTGAAATCGGTGAAGGAATTGTCGTGCGGATTGAATCGGGAGCGCTCAACGATGGTGACTCGTTCTCGGCCGACTTGGTCGCCAACGCGGATACCAGCGGCATTTTGGTCGCGCTAGGCCTGAACACGTTGTTCGAAGGCAGCAGCGCCTCGAATATTCGCGTCAGTGCTGCTGTGGAAAACGATCCACAGCGACTAGCCATCTCGCGCAGTGGGGATTCAGGCGATGCCGGCATCGCACAGCGGATGCACCAACTGCGCGATCTGCCGGCCACCACCGGACAGCTCAGCCTGCAACAGTTTTTGAACTCGGTCACTGCGCAGTCCGCCGTGGAAGTTGCCGAACTGAGTGCCTTGAGTGCCGATTTGCAAATCCAATATCAGCAATTGCTGTCGGAGCGCGAAGCCATTTCCGGGGTGGACCCCAATGAAGAAATGGTACGGATGTTGCAATTTCAACGCTCCTTTCAAGCGTCCGTACGCGTCATCACCACGATAGATGAAACGCTCGTCGAACTTATGAACATAGTGAGATAGCCGGTGATTCGATCGACACCATTTTCTATGATTGGCAATGCTTTGTTCCGCAACCAGGAACACATGGCGCGGCTGTCGAATCTGCAGTTCCAGGCATCCACCGGACTTAGGTATCAACGCGGTTCGGACGCGCCCGTCGCCATGTCTGAAATCAATTTGCTGCAGCAAAGCGTCAACGGGCTGGCCGCCGAATTGAATCAAATGGGCCGCGCCTCGGGGCCGTTGAATGCGTCGGTCTCGCAGC